>JASFOZ010000067.1:0-12730 GCA_050116255.1 Desulfarculaceae bacterium | reverse complement strand
CGGATTGAAACCATTGCCAAAAGGCAAGCGGCCTATTTAAAAAACCTTGGCCCGGCCTTGGGGGGGCGGTAGAGTATATCTCTACGCCTGAAAACCATCCATGCCGGAGGTCTGCTGTGGAACTAAGCCAAGCCATGGAACAAAGAAGCAGTTGCCGCGATTTCAGCGACAAAGCCGTACCCCCAGAAACCCTGGAACGGCTCATGGCCCTTACCTGCCGGGCGCCCAGCGCCATCAATCTGCAACCCTGGCAGTTTACTGTGGTTCAGGGAGATGAGGTGGCCCGCCTGGGTAAAAAGCTGCTCAAGGCCCACCTGGAGCTGGGCAAGGGCTGCAAGCCTGACAATGTACGCCCCATGCCGGAACAATACCTAAAACGCCAGGACGAGCTAAGCCAGGGGATGAAACCCCTGCTGATCGAAGCCAAGGCGGATTTCGCCACATTTATAAACCACGGGTCGCTCACCTTTTACGGAGCGCCGGCAGTGGTGGTGGCCGCCCTGGACCGGGGGGTGTTTTCCCCGGACCGTTCCCTGGATGTGGGTATTGCCGTGGGGTGGCTGCTTTTGGCGGCCAGGGAGCTGGGCCTGGACACCTGCCCCATCGGCATTGTGTGCATGTATCAGGATCAAGTTAAGGACTTTTTGAACATCAGCGAGGATTTTCAGGTGGTGCTGGCTGTGGCTGTGGGTTATGCCAAGCCTGATTCACCCCTGAACCGCTTCCGTTCCCCACGGGCGCCGATCAAGGAAGTGGTGCGCTGGTATTGAGAGGCATAGGACAGGCGGTGGAAAACCACCCGCCGGCTGTGGAAAAACAGTGGAAAACCCCAACAACCAGGGTCGAAAGCTGGTGGGAATTCCAGCCTTTGATCGGGTTTTTTAATTCATGGCCCGCTTAAGGCCTTGTGAATAAATGGAACGGTTCTTTACCACCACACGTACTTAATTAAAGCCATTAATTCCTTAAATATCGTGCATCAGCCTCAGGGTGTATTCGTGCCCAGACGTTGTTCCAGATAGGCCACCTCCTGCACCAGCTTGGGGTCGCGGGAAAGGTCTGTGTCGATCTTGTTTACTCCATACATCACTGTGGCGTGATCCCGGTTGAACAAATTGCCGATGGCGGCATAAGAGGCGTCGGTGTGACGCCGGCAAAGGAACATGGCCAGATTGCGGGGTTTGGTCACAGCCTTGCGGCGGCTCTTTCCGGTGAGGACCGCCACCTCCATGCCATAGGCGTGCGCCACCTCTTTGCGTATCCGCTCCGGGGTTATTCTGGACTGATTAACCTTCATCTGGCCAATGACTTCAGCCGCCAGGTTCAGATCCATGGTACGGCTGGTCAGGCTGCCTTTGGCCAGCAGGCCCACCAGCGCCGATTGCAGCCTGCGCACATCGGATGTGACCTCTTGGGCCAGGTATTCCAGGACATCCACATCCACAGCCACGCCTTCCTCTTGAGCCCGGTTTTTGAGTATGCGGACCCGGGTGTCATGATCCGGGGGGTCGATGGTCACGGTCACGCCCCCGGAAAAACGGGAGGCCAGGTTGCGCTTAAGCCCCTTGACCTGGGTGGGAGGGCAGCAGCAGGTAAGTATGACTTTCTTACCCGCATCCATAAGCGCATCCAGGGTGTAGGTCAGTTCATCTTGGATCTTGTCCTTGCCGGTGAGGAATGAAACCTCCTCCAAAAGCAAAACATCGCAGTCTCGGCGATACCGTTCTTTAAAGGAATTAATCTTCTTTCTGCGGATAGCGCTGACCATTTGGTTGGTGAAATCTTCAGTAGTAAGATAGGCCACCCGGGCCTGAGGGCTATTATGCAGGACCTGATGTCCCACGGCCTGGGTCAGGTGACTTTTGCCCAGGCCGGTGCCAGAGACCAAAAACAAGGTGTTGCTGAATAGACGCTGCCCCCGGGCCATTGCCTTGGCCGCGGCGCAGGCCAGCTCATTGCCCCCACCGGACACGAAGCGGTCAAAAACAAAACTCTGGTTGAGCAAAGGCATCCCAGAGCCGATGTGGGGGAGTTTCATCTGTTTGTAGCCGGGTTTAGCCTTGTCCACAGCCGGATTGGAGTTGGCTCTGAGACAAATGGGCCGGGTCTCACCCACATCGGACAAGGCTACTTGCATATCTTGAAGGTACTTTTCCTTAACCATTCTAAGGTGATATGCGTTGGGACAGGTCAGAACCAGCTGAGAGCTGGATGAATCCTGCTCTTTGAGAGGCTCCAGCCAAAGCTGGAAGCCTTCGGTGTCCAATCTGGTGCTGAGGAGTTCCTTAACGGAGTTCCAAAGGTGTTCCAAAAAATCCCTCTTAAATTGGGCGAAATCACCCACACGCAAGAGAAAACGGTAAAAGAAAGGTTGCCCCCAGGTGGCGGTCAACAAGATATTACATGTTTACCTCTGTGGTTGGTCCAGGGTCAATCGTAGATGTGGCAGGTGGAGGCCCTGTGCAAGCGGGTGCTTGACCACAGGGATAAGCTATTTATTTTAATGATAATATTTGTTACGAGAGTGTTACGGGCCCAATAAATGCTTCATTCCCATCCAACGGCTAACTCCGCTTGCCTGTTAAAGATTTAGAGTTAATCACATCTGTGGTTTTGTTTGTCCACATAATATATCTTCATTTTTCGGCCTTTTATTTAAAAAATCGTCTTTTTTCGGCTTTTTTTGTAAAAAATATTTTCGCCCACCCCTAACCATCAGGAAATATGGCAAATAACTTTGCCAGCGTCCAGGCGAATTCTTTCACACTTTTTGGTTGGCGATAAAACCCGGGTTCAATATTTTGCGGTCTACAGAATCCGGCCTTTCAAGAGGCTAAGCCTCAAGCTGCAGGTTGATCATATCTCCGAGCTGGAAGCCCACGGAATCGAAAAACCGCAACAAGTCTCCATTTCTCCAGTCAACGTAGGTAAAGATGGTTTCAACCCCCACCTTCTTCAAATGACCCACCATCTCCCTTAAGAGCAGGGTGGCTACACCGTGGCGCTGGTAATCAGGGTCAACGCCGATGGTGTCGATATAGCCCTTGGTGTTGGGGATGCCGTATTCCCAGCCGCTGGCATCTCCCAAGATGAACCCAACCACCCTGCCCTCAACCTCTGCCACCATACTGGCCATGGCGGACTGTGCCTGGGATAGCTCCATCTTAAAAGACCAAAACTCCGGGCGCTCCCAACCCATGACCTTCTGGTCAATCTCCACCATTGCATCCAAGTCCTCTGGATTCATGGCCCGCACTAAGATTTCCTTCATCGCACCCCTCCCTGCGATAGTTTGTCCTGCCGCGGATATCTTCAAGAATACTTACCTATTCTCATGATAGCCAACCTCCGTGGTTATCCGCAAACTATTGTCATTACTGGCTATTTCTTAGCTATAATTCCGCTGCCTAACAGCTTTACACTGGCATTCAACCTTCTTTCCACCGGTGATACCCCAGGTTTTCAACAGGATATTAACCTTGTTTCAAGAAAGTTGACGAATGAGACGGCATTTGACTACGATATGAGGAGAAAATCAAACAGAGCAAATCGGCCCTTGAAAACGGATCAAATGAAATTCATTTTCATTGGCCGGAGCATCCGGCATGAGTGCCGCCGCTTCTTTTGCCGTACAAAATTCAGGCGGCATTTCACCCATCAGCAACCATAAATATCCATCGCCTAATTTCATCCTTTGGGGGGAGATACCATGTTTAATCAGAGGGTAATCAAGCGGCTATTTTGGAAAAGCTCGTGCACGGCTTTTTTCGCCGTGCTGACGGGCTTGCTCATGACCTTGACCGCAGCGGCCTTTGTTATCAGCGATGAAGAAAGCTTGGTACAACACCTGTACACAGAGATACTGCATAGAGAGGCCGGTTCTTCAGACCTGACCCTTTACAGCGATCGTTTCCGGCAAGGCGCCACTGTGCCGGAAATGGCCCGGGGGCTGGTAGAAAGCGGGGAATTCCAGTCTGCTTATCATTCCGATTCCCAGTATGTAACCATGTTGTATCGAGCCTTGTTGGGACGAGACCCTGACAGTGACGGCTTCCAATCTTGGATGGAATACCTGGCAAACAATAGCGGCAGCCAGGGGCGGTTGGCTGCCTTGGAAAGCTTCTTGGCAGAGCCTGAACTGGTGGCGGTGGGCAAGGATGTATCCAGCGTCGCCTGGAAACTGGTGCATGTATTCGATGAGGTTCGTGATATGGCCGGCCTGGAAGCGGCCTTGTTCGTAATTGCCAAACAAAATCCCGATGACTCCAGGTATCAACTTTTCCGTAGCTTGGATGGGGGTGACACTTGGCAACAAATCTCCTTGAAAGTCACGGACCCCCGCAACCTTTACGCATTGACAGCGGATCAGCAGCGCCTCTACGTGTCTGGCGATGGCGGCATATACCGGTCAGACAACCAGGGTGATGGCTTCGCCTGGGAATTCCATTGGTGGTGGGACCCCACTGTCGATGTGGACGTGCGCGATGGCCAGGGCTGGTCCGCGGTGAACATGTGGGGCAGCAACTCAGGCATACTATACCGGCCACCGGACGGCTCCTGGAGATTATGCCCGGGACTCAACACGGGTTCCCAAGTGGTGGCAGACAGCCTGGATCCCAGCTCAACAGTCTATGTGGGCAATGCCTATGGTTACTACCTCAGCCGTGACGGCGGCCAGACCTGGAGCGGCCTGTCCCGGGAGGTGCTGTTCTCGGCAAATCTGGCCGGCGGCCACCTTGTATTGAGTCAGGACCACTTTTCCACGGATCATGCTTCCACATGGAGCCAGCTCCCCACTTACGGATGGGACTCCATGCTTGGCTACGATGTAAATGATACAGGGGACGCGCTGATAGCGGCAGGCCGCTATCAGGTTTGGAGAGGCAACACTAGTAGCATGGTTCCTATAATGGGCGACAGTGGAACTTCTGAAAGCGGGTTGGTGGCCCGGGCGGCTGGACGCATTTTTGTCAGCCGGGGAAAAGGGTCTATTTATCGCATGGAATAAAAAAGATGTGACAGCTGCCGATTGATCTGGCTGTTGGTCCTTCGGATCCCTGGTAGACGTATAGAGCGCCGATAGGGTTTTTCCAGGCAATTACTCCGTTTTTCCTGGGACCAGAGATCAGGCTTCGGCTGGGTCGCCCAATGACCGGGCAGTCAAATAGGACCTTAGGTTTTGGCTGGAGTTGTTCAGCTTGAGTTTGCGCCTTATGTTGCGGCGGTGGGTCTTCACCGTATCCAGGGAGATGTTGAGTTGCCCTGAGATCTCCCGGGAGTTCATACCGTTTTTAATCATGGTGGCAATGCGGTGTTCACTGGTGGTGAGCACTGTGGACAGATCCGATTCCCGGTCCAGGCTGGAAGCCAACTCGTGTATGTCCCATACCACCATGTCCAGTTCGGGCTGGTATTTTTTCAGGCCTTGATCCTGTTGCAGCCTCTCGATGGTGGGGAGAATGGCGGTGCGAATCCTTTGAATTATCCGCATCTGGGCCTCTACCCTGGCGGTCTCCAGGTTGCGCGCCAAAACAGACAGCGCCTGGTTGTTCTCCATTAGGCGCTGGGTGAGGCTTTCCGAGCGGTTCTGGTAGTTTTGGAGCTCCTGTTTACTGCGCTGTATCTCCTGCCGCGCTGAATCCACCTCCTGGGCGGCTTCCTCCTGAAAACGCCGCAGTTTTTCTTCCGCCTCCTGCCGGGCCCTTTTCTCTTTCTCCAATTCCCGGCTTAGCTGCCGTACCAATTCCTCTGTGGACATGGAAAACCGTTTCTTCTATCTGCCCTAGGGGCAGCCAAGAAAAATACATACGCCGTGGGGCAGGCTGTGCTTGATGAGGATTGTCAGACTATAGAAGGGTATTGCTTTACAGTCCCCCTAACTGCTGACGGCCGATTTGCAACCCTGCGCCGTCTCACAAGCTTCTATTGACAAACCTGTCATAACCCCGCCAATTCTATAACGAGACGGCATTTAATGGCAAGGTAATGGTGAAAGAGTTCATTAAGACTGATTTAAAATTGACATTATCAAGAAAGATTCTGAAGGGCCTTGATACATTGACTTGTGAGACCATCGCCGGCTTAGGCTCAAGGGCGCGGCAGCCATACAAAAAAGGTTGAACCTTCGCCCTCTGTACTCTGCACCCAAATCCTTCCCCCATGAGCTTCCACCGCCAACTTACAGAAGGTCAACCCCAGGCCGGTGCTGGTGCGGGGGCCGGAATGGGTTCCCGCCTGGGTAAATTTCTGAAAGATGAGCTTCTGGTGCCTTTGGGGAATGCCCACCCCGGTGTCTTTTACTTTTATAATCACTCCCCCGTCATCACTCTCTTTGCCTGCGATAGAGATATTGCCTCCCTCGGCGGTGTAGGTCAGGGCATTGGTAAACAGGTTTTGCAGCACCCGGGATAACAAGTTGGGATCAGCCGGAAAACTTTGGGCGCAATCATCTTTGATCTCCACTTGCAGCCCCTTGAGCCTTACCAGGGTTTTAAACCTGGACACCACCGTCTCGGCCAAATCCTTAAGCTCAATTGGTTCTGGTTTTATTTGGAGGCGGCTTTCCTCTATGCGGTCAATGTCCAACAGATTCATGATCATGCGGTAGAGGTCTTCAGCACCTAACAAGGCCAGGTCGCGCGCCTCTTGCTGGGTTTCATCCAGCTTCCCATAAGACAAGAGGTCCAGGTTGCCCATAACCTCGGACAAAGGTCCCTTGAGATCGTGGACCACCATATTGGTCAGGTCACTGCGCAGCTTATCCAGGCGGCGCAACTCCTGGTTGGTCTGCACCAGATGCTCTTGCTTTTCCAACAGGGCTTTTTGGGCGGCCATGAGTTCGGAGGTGCGCTCATGCACCTTTTCTTCCAAGGATTGGCTGTAATCCCTTATTGCCTGCTCCATGCGTTTAAAGGTGGTCACATCTTTGAGTTGGGCAATGCCCAGGGTCACTTGTTTTTTGTCGTTCAAACAAGGGGTCACGGTTATCTCAAAAAAAAGGACGCCCTCCGGTTTGGGCACCTCCACCAGCCGCCATTGCCATTTGGCCTGGGTCAAGGCCTTGGCGAACGCATCTGTAAATGCCTCCCGCAGCGGCGGGCTGAAATTAACCGCCTCCAAAAATTCCTCGGTGCTAAGTCCCACCAATTCCCGGGGATGCCTATCCCCCAGGCGGGCAGCGGACATGTTAAGGGATTCTATGTTGCCTTGCGGAGTAAGAGAAAATATGGGGTCAGCAATGGTGTCGAACACGGCCTGGAGTTTATTGCGGCTGTGTTGGATTATCTCTTTAAGGCGAAGAAGTTCCTGATCCTCTCTGGGGCGGTCTTGTTTTGTCAAGTTTTTCTCACCAAGCGTGTGTAAAGACGTTTAGCTTCCTCAAAATCCGGTTTCAGCTTGAGCGAGCCTTTCACGGCCTCAAGTGACTTGTCGATGTCGCCAGCTTCGGCATAGGCCAATGCCAAATTATAATACAGATTTTCGTCGTTGGGAGCCACTTCCAAGGCCAAGCGGTACTGCTGCACTGCATCCTCATACCGGTTTTGGCGGCGAAAGGCCATACCCAACCGGTTATAGGCGTGAACATTGGCCGGGTCCCTGTCCAGGGCGGCCTGAAAGGCCTCGGCAGCTTGCTCATTCAGGTCGGCGGCGAGCAGATACTCGCCCAGCTCAGTGGCCAAGGCTATGTCGCTCTCTGCCCCCTGGGCCGCCTTTTTAAAGGCCTCCACAGCCTTTTCCTTGTCTCCGGTGTCAAAAAGGACTTTGCCCAGATCCATCTGCCTTTTGGGGTTGCGGGGGCTGATCTTGGCCGCCCGGCGCAAATGGGTCAGGGCCTTTTCCGGCTGTTCCAGCTTGATGTACAGATTGGCCAAATGATCATGGGCCTTGACAAAACGGTCCGCCGCATTCAGAGAGCTTTGGTAATGGTCAAGGGCCAGTTGCTCCTTTCCCACGGCCTCCATGACCTCACCCATGGCCAGATGGGCGCGTGGGCTCTTGGGGGCGATCTCGAGCGCCCGTTGAAAATGGGCCTGAGCATCATCAACATCACCTTTGCGGAACTTGTAGGCGCCTTCGCGCAAGGCCAAATCAAGGGGTCTGGGATTGCGTCTCCTGGCCAGGATGCTTTCAATCTTTTTGATCAGGGTGCTGGCGTTGAATGGTTTGGTTATGTAATCGTCCACTCCCTCCTCTATGGCCTCAGCCACAACCTCCTCAGCCACCTCTGCGGTCACCATCAAAAAAGGCGTCTCCCGCAAGCTCTCATCCGCCCGGACTTTCTTGAGCAGCTCCAGCCCATTGAGATTAGGCATATTCCAATCGCAGACGATGAAATCAATGTTTTGATTGTTTAAAATTTCAAAGGCGTCAGCGCCGTCGGCAGCTTCGCGGAACCGTGAATAGCCGCCGGCCTTGAGAAAATTAGACACCATGCGGCGGACACTGAACTGATCGTCTACGATCAGAAAAAAAAGATTCCTGTCTTGTAGGGCGGCCACTTTGCTCCCTGTAAAAGGGGCAGGCTTGGTTTAGTCAGTCAAGTAATCTCTTTTTATAGGCGATGGTTTTCTATTATTATTGTTCATGACCCAGGTGAATTCAAGCAAGCCCGCCAGATCATCCTGCCACCAGCCGGCAACCTGTCCGCAAACACCAGCAAATTTAGCAGAGCCCGGCTGCCGGTAGGGGCTTGAACCCGGCCGGTCATATGGTTGACCCCAGACTCCTAAACCGCTAATTTGAGTATTCTGAGCGTGAATAAGGCTTGAAAAATTCCTCAGGATAGAAAAGAGGAGATCAATGGAAAAAAACACCCAATGGTTTTATCAAATGCGGGCCCAGGCGGTTATTGAGGCCCTGGAAAAAAACCGCATGAGCGGAGTTTACGTCCCCGAGGCCAGCCAAGCGGCGGAAAAGGTCCTGTCCCAGATTCCGGCGGGGAGCAGCGTAGGCTTGGGCGGCTCCATGACCCTGGTTCAAACCGGAATCATCGAGGGCCTGCGCCAGGGCGATTTCGCGCTCATAGACCGTTTTGAAAAGGGCCTCTCCCCGGAAGAGGCTTTTGAGCGCCAACGCCTGGGTCTTGTTGCAGACGTTTTTGTCTCCGGCGTGAACGCGGTAACCGAGCAGGGAGAATTGATTTTCGTGGACGCCACCTGCAACCGGGTGGCCCCCATCCTATTCGGCCCCACCAAGGTCATCCTGGTGAGCGGCTGCAACAAAATAGTGCCCAACCTGGCTTATGCTCAGGAACGAATCCGCCACTATGTGGCCCCCACCAACGCCCGGCGCCTGGGCCGGGACACCCCCTGCGCCAAAGACGGCCAGTGCCGGGACTGTAAGAGCCCGGAAAGAATATGTAACGCCACCGTGGTCATCCATAAGCAGGCAGACCCTAATCGCCTGAACCTGGTACTGGTCGGTGAAGACCTGGGCCTCTGAGTGGAGCCTGAAGCCAAATACCCCTGGACCCAGCGGGCAGTCTTCTGGATGGCGGGGCAAGTGGGTGCGCGTTTGACACGCCTGATGTTTAGGACCTGCCGGGTGGAGCTGGTGCCGCCCAACCTGGATGAGGAACACTTTTCCAATCAAGAACCCTTTATCGGCGTGACCTGGCACCGCAGCGCCATTTTCTTTCTTTTTCACTACGGCGAGCAGCATCCAGCCATCATGATCAGCCGCTCCCGGGACGGCGAATACCTGGCCCGCTACACTGCGGCCATGGGAGGGGTGCCGGTGAGGGGCTCCTCCCGGCGCGGCGGCATGGAGGCCTTGATAACCATGGCCAATCTGCTGAGGGCAGGCGAGGTCAAGTACGCCGCCACTGTCGCCGATGGCCCCAGGGGGCCGCGTTTTATGGCCAAACCCGGAATGATTTTATTGGCCATGCGCACCGGCCTGCCCCTGATTCCTCTGATGTGGTCCTCCAGGCGGGTGTGGGTGTTTAAAAAATCTTGGGACCAGACCATGATTCCCAAGCCCTTTGCCCGGGTGCTGGTAAGCACTGGCAAGGCGTTTCATTACCCGAATAAAATGTCGGCAGAGGACCTGGAGGCTGCCCGGCTGGAGCTGGAGAACGAGCTAGGCCGCATCCAGGAAAAACTGGACAGGCTCTGCGGCCTTGATAGTTCCCCCTAATATCCTTAATTCCATCCATTTTTCCGGCGGCAGAATGTGCCCACAACCAGCAGGGCAAGGGAGGCATATGCCGCCTACCCGGCGACACCTGCCCGAACCGGGCAGAAGATATTAATATCCTGAAATAATTAGTTTTTCAGGCTAACCCACCAATATAAAAGCACAATGGCACATTCATTGCTATCAAAGAGCGCGAGCCTGTATCTACGCACAGGCCATTGCCTGCGGCATGGGCTCGAATAAGACGCAGGGAGGCGTCTTTCCCCTTGCGGAGTTGCCATGGATGGTGACACCCCGGTGTCCCCCCGCCCCGCGGATTCGGCGGCGGGGGGAACCACCCCCGTCACTATTTGATTTAGATATGTTGCTGCTGGATACTTTCTGTGGCGAAATAGAACAATATAACTTTACCCGGTCTCATTGCTGGTCTTTCGGCACCCCCCCGCCAACGCCGGACGCAAGCTCACACAGCGATCACATGAGGAGTAGCCTGCTCAGGCGCAGGCCCAATCTCTGCAAACCGCTCGCTCAAGCGCTTGGCCTTTATGTCCTTGCGGGCGGCATAGAGCAGCCTAAGCAGCCGGTCACTTACAGTGCTGATGGGCTTTTCTCCGGACTCCCACCGGTAAAGAGTGGCCTCATTCACCCCCATCAGGCGGGCCAGTTCCACACCTTTTAGGGCCATGGCCTTACGCAAAAACCTAATCTCCGGCCCGGTCAAGGGGCTTCGTTTTTCCAGCAAAGCCCGGCCTACCTCCGAACGCAGGCGCCCGTGGGGCAACTCCACCACTTGCTCCCCGCATCCACAGGCCCATTGCTCAGCATCTTGGACCACCACATTGTCAAGGCCCACCTCCCGGGCCTGATAATCGGCCCGATAATGCTTCATCTCCTTGCCGCAGCTAGGGCACAACATAATATTGTCTCTCTGGCTGGCCGTCGCCAATATTGTAGTTGAACATTTACTCCTGACTATGGCGGGTGTAGCGGATCACGTCGGCGGTTAGTATTTCGTCTAAGATTTCCCTTGCTTGCCTTGCATCCATTCGGATTTCCCCCTATTCTGTACTCAAAATATGACTTATTATCATATTTGCGTCAATAATTTTTATGACTATTTGTCATATTTTCTGTTAGGCAAGGATTGGGGGAAAGGTAATTGGAGAACCGGTTAGGATCACGATTGACAGATTTGTAGGCAACTCCTTCTATCTCTTTTTTAATACCCTGGTGCCAGGCTAATAATTCCTCCAAGGTAGAAGTAGGCTGCTGACCGAAACAGCAGACCGGCAACCCCGGCCACTTGCCCGCCTTGCAGATGTACGGCACAGCCATGGCGCTTAACCCCTCACCGCCTCTATCTCCCCGGCCCTGGCGGCCCAACCAGCCGGTTGAATAAATACGCGCATGTATATTAAGGTTTAGAGGCTAGTTACTGATTACCCTTTGCTTAAGGTGTATGGCGTCATGGACTATATCGAGCACAAACTGATCTACATCGCGGCCATCTTCCTGGTGGGATTGGCCGGGGGATGGTCGGCCCAGCGGCTGGAGGGAGCCCGCCGGGCGGAGTTCTTTTTCTCCCTGGGCAGTTCCCTGGCGGCCGGCGTGTTCCTGGGGGCGGGCCTGATACACATGTTGCCTGATTCCTTTGCCGCGTTTGAAGAAGTGGCGCCCAAATTGGACTATCCCTTGCCGGCCCTGTTGGCAGCCGGCGGCGTGTTGATTATCCTCTGGCTGGAGAGGGTGCTTCTGGCCAGCGCCGATCCCCTGCAACACGTGGAGCGCGGGCTGGTTATGCCCCTGGCCCTGACCGCAGCCCTTTCCCTGCACTCCATATTGGCCGGGGTGGCCCTGGGCACCGAAGGGACTGCCCTGGGATCGGCGGCCATCTTTTTGGCCATTATCGCCCATAAAGGCTCAGCCGCCTTCTCTTTGGCGGTCAGTTATAAGCGGGCGGGCTTTAGCGGCGGGCAGACCCTGAAGCTGGTCACGCTCTTCGCCTTGATGACGCCCTTGGGGGTGGGCTTGGGCCTTTGGTTCGGCTCCATCCTGAGCGGCCAGGCCGGCCGGGGATTTGAGGCGGTTTTCGACGCCCTGGCTGCGGGCACTTTTATTTACATAGCCTCTCTGGACATAATCGTAGAGGAATTCTCCGCCCCCCAGGGACGCCTTATCAAGTTTGCCCTTCTTTGCATCGGCCTGGGTGTAATGGCCTTGATCGCCTTATGGCTTTGAGTTCACCGGCCCAGAGACAGCAGAGGCGGCGCCGGCTCCAGGCCTGACGCCGCCTTGGTTCATTGGTCCTTGCTACGAAGCGAGATCAACCAAACAAGAGTCAGGATCAGCTTCAGCAATTTTTTTACCCACCACCGCCACATATTCCAGGGGGTCGCCCGCAAGTGATAAACGGTGCTGGTATTTCTGTGTGTGCAGGACTTCAAAGCTGTCCTGGCACATGGACTGAATGGTATCGTTATAACCGGTGTCATCTTGGTCGGACATAAACCTGTCCTTGATGTTGAAAGCCACCAAGGAGCCTTCTTCCAGTACGTTATAGGCGTTTAAAAAGGCCTCAACCGGAATATCTCCA
>JASFOZ010000066.1:0-12757 GCA_050116255.1 Desulfarculaceae bacterium | reverse complement strand
GGGCATCTTCTTCCTGTGCTTTGGCCGGGTCATCGCCGAGCTCAGCGATCTGCGCCAGCATCTGGCCGGGTTTGAACGCCAGAACCTTTAGGATTTAACCTCCGGCCTTCTGTATAAGCTCCATCTTCTTGGACTGAAGGGCAAAACCCCTGGCCAGGTACGCCCAAGCCCCGAGTTTTCTAAAAAATTGGGACTGACCTAACTACCGGGGCTTGGGCCACACCTGATTTTTACCTTCTCTTAACTGCTCTCCCCCTTTTCTCTGCCAGCTCAAAAAAACTCGCCGGCAATTTGACTCTGTTATTTTATTGGTTATAATTGTACATATGTTCATATATAGAGATAATACATGGGTGCCAAAAAAATCAAACTAGTGGAAGAGGACGGCTGTCAGCTAAAGGTGGTCCATCTGGAGCGGGTGGCCCGGGCCCGCAAAGAGGTCCAGGCCATGGAGGAAACCGAGGCCATGGCCCGCATCTTCAAGGCCCTGGGAGACCCCACCCGGCTAGGCATCCTCAGCGCCCTTTTGGGTGGGGAGATGTGCGTGTGCGACTTGGCTGCATTCCTGGGTTTGAGTGATTCCGCCACAAGCCATCAACTGCGCCGGCTGCGGGACCTGGCCCTGGTGCGCACCCGCCGGCAGGGCCAGGTCCTCTATTATTCCCTGCAAGATGAACACGTATATCAGCTGATACGCATCTGTCTGGATCACGTGCGCCACTGAGGCATGGTCAAGTTGAGATGGACACCCTAACCCTATTACCGCTTCAGGTTCTGGACGCATCCTGGGATTTGTTATTGGATGCCTCCATATACGTCCTGTTGGGCATTCTCATCGCCGGGGTGGCCAAGGTCTATTTGAGCCCCTCGGCAGTGGCCAATCATCTGGGTCGGGGCCGGTTCGCCCCGGTGTTCAAGGCAGCCCTTTTCGGCATACCCCTTCCCCTCTGAAGCTGCGGCGTGCTGCCGGCGGCGGCATCCTTAAAGCGCCAGGGCGCCAACACCGGCGCCACCACCGCCTTTATGATCTCAACCCCGGAGTCGGGTGTAGACAGCATTACCTTGTCCTATGCCCTTTTGGACCCGGTGATGACCGTGGCCCGGCCCGCCGCCGCCATGGCCACGGCTGTAGCCGCAGGCCTGGCCGAGAACCTGTTACAGCCTCCTTCTCCATCAACCGCCACCCAACCCGACCTGAGCTGTCCGGTGGACGGTTGCTGCGACGGCAAAGACTGCCCGCCTGCAGAACACGCCCGGCACCACACCTGGGCCCAGCGGCTCAGGGCCGGCCTTAACTACGCCCTGGGCGAACTCTGGGCCGACTTGGCGGGCTGGTTCTTTGTGGGGCTTATCTTGGCCGGGCTGATAACCGCCCTGGTGCCGGAGGATTTCTTCCGCACCTACCTGGGCGGAGGCCTGGGCACCATGCTGGCGATGCTGGCGATGGGAATCCCCTTGTATATCTGCGCCAGCGCCTCCACTCCCATCGCCGCCGCCCTGATCCTCAAAGGGGTCAGTCCGGGGGCGGCCCTGGTCTTTCTGTTGGCTGGCCCTGCCACCAACATCACCTCCCTGACCATGATGGTGGGGATTCTGGGCAAGAGGGCCACCGCCATCTACCTGGGGGCCATAGCCCTGGGTTCTGTGCTTTGCGGATTGATGTTGGACAAGGTTTACGGCCTCTTGGACATCAGCGCCCAGGCAGTGGCCGGGCAGGCGGCGGAGTTGATGCCCCTGTGGGCCCGCTGGGCTGGAGCCCTCTTCCTGCTTGCCATATCACTAGTAACGGTGATGCGCCGGTTCAGGCGCCAGAGAAACTCCAAGGCCCCAGACTCCGACGCCTGCGCTATAACAGGCCCCAAAGTCCTGCCCCTGTCCCCTGCCGAGCCCGCCCCTCAGGGGCCTGAATGCTCCGGCTCCACCTGAAGCTGCTCTTAAAAGCCGGTCGGCTTTAGTAAGGAATGATCAGGCCGGCTGCGACCTGGGCGGATAGAGAACCTTTATTTAACGGCCTCGACCCTGAACCGGCAGGCAGGGCTGCCCTGGGCGCTGCAGGCGATCTCCCGGGAGGAGACCGGCCCGCCCCAGATGACCTCGCCCATCCCGGCCATGATGCCGGCCAGGATCTGGCAGCCCTGGCCCTGATCCCAGACCAGGGGCGAGTTGGTCACCGAAACCTCCAATACCCTGGCTTCAGGGTCCCACAGGGCCAATTCCATCACTCCCCAGCCTATGCGGGCGCCGCTCTTGAACATGAGCTCCAGGGTCTGGGGCACGGCGCCATTACAGCGTTTGAGGTATTCCGTTGCGGCCTGGCGCCCTCCGCCCTGGCCGGCCCGATAGAATATCTCCCCGGCCCTTTCTCCGGCCGCCTCACCCAATGCGGCCAGGGTTGCGGGGCGGATGAACATGTAGCGGGTTCCGCCCAGGCTGAGCTGGCCCTTGTCAGGCTCCAGGAGCAAATCAGGGTATTGGTCCGGGTCCATGTCAATTATCCTCGCCAGAACCAGGCTCCTGGGTGAGCAAAAACTTGCGCACCTTGCCCAGGGGCGTGCGCGGGAAGTCTTTACAGAAGGTCACCTTTTTGGGCACCTTATAGCTGGCCATACAGGATTGACAATAGGTGATCAACTCCTCCTCGCCCAGGCTGGCCCCGTTGCTGCAGATCACATAGGCATGGCCCACTTCGCCCCACTTTTCATGAGACATCCCGATCACGGCCGCCTCCTCCACCTGGGGATGGGCCCGCAAGGCCCGCTCCACCTCGGCGGGGTAGACATTTTCGCCGCCGGAGATATACATGTCCTTGGCCCTGTCCACCAGATAATAATAGCCGTCATCATCCACCCGGGCCAAGTCCCCGGTGTGCAGCCAGCCGCCGCGCAGGGTCTGTTCGGTCTGCTGAGGATCGTGCCAATATTCCTTCATGAGCACCGGCCCCCGCACTACGATCTCCCCCACCTCATGGGGTTTCACCGGCTGCCCTTGCTTGTCCACCACCCGCACCTCGGCGTGAAACACCGGCCTGCCCACGGTGCCGGGCCGCTCCAGGGCCTCCTCTTCAGAACACCATAACAGTATGGAGGTTTCGGTCTGGCCCATGATCTGGCGGGCGGCGAAACCGGCCTGGGCGCACTCAGCCAAGAGCTCGGGCGTGACCTTTTCGCCGCCGATGGCGCAGGCCTTCAGCGAGGAGAGATCGCCGCGCTGGCTGGGCTCGATCTGCAACAAGGCCCGGTATACGGTGGGGACGCCCAAGAATTTGGTCACCTTGTAATTTTCGATATCCCGGTAAATAGCCTGGGGGTCGAAACGCCGGTGCAAAAGCAGGGTGACCCCCATAAAAAGGCCGGGGCTGGCCTGGATGAAAAGCCCGCCCGAGTGAAACAAGGGCAGCACGATCAACATCACATCGTCAGCGGCCATCTTGAAAAAAATATCAGCGTTAAGGCAGTTGAAAAAGGTCTTACAATGGGTGAGCACCGCCCCTTTGGGTTGGCCGGTGGTGCCGGAAGTATACATTATCACCTGGGGCTCGTCGGCATCGGCAGGCCCCAGGGTCCTGCCCAGGAAAGGCACCTGGCCCTCGTGGGACTCCACTCCCTGCTGGTAGTCCAGCACATGACCGTTCACCTGGGCGGTGGGCTGGCCCACGGCAACGGCCACCAGTGAGGGCCGGCGGTGTTCCAGGTCCAGAGAGGTCAGCTTGGGGGCGAAATGCCCGGCAAAGACCAGGGCCCGGGGCCGGCAATGACCCAAGATATAATCCAACTCCCGAGGCGCCAGGCGGAAGTTCATAGGCACGCAGACCGCCCCCAGCCGGGAGCAGGCCAGAAAAACCTCGATAAATTCGGGGCAATTGTCCAGCAGCACCGCCACGCGGTCACCCTTTTCAATGCCCAGCTCCTGCAGCCAGCAGCTGGTGCGGCTGGCCCGTTTATGCAGCTCCAGATAGGTGATGGTCCGGCCTTCGAAGATCAAGGCCGGTTTTTGAGGGTGCAGCTCGCTCCAGCGCTCCACCCACCAGGCTGTGTTCATTGATTTGATCATATTACTATTGCCTCTATGTCTGCGGCTCCCTGCTTATCTGCACCAGCTTGGTCTTTTTCGCTTCCCGGGGCAGGCTGCGAGGTTCAAGCCAAATTAAGCTGGGGGCGATGCGCAGCTCTTGTTTGAAGTGGTCCAGAATCTGCATCTCCACCTGCTCGGTTTCTTCTTGTCCCAGGTTCTCGCCCCGCTCCAATTTGATACGCAGCGGGGGCTGGACCAGAGGCCCGGGACGGTCAAGAACTATACGGAAATGCCCAGTCACCTGGGGCTTAAACTTGTAGATGGCGTTTTGCACCGCTTGGGGGTACACGTTAACGCCCTTGACAATAAGCATATCGTCGGCGCGGCCGATTATCTTAAAACGCATCCCCGGCATGCCGCATGAGCAGGGTTCTGTGAACACCTGGATCATGTCGCCCAGGGCGTAACGCATGAAAGGGCCGCCTTCCCAGTCCAGAAAAGTAAAGACCATCTCACCGGCGGCGCCGTCCTCGAGCTCCACCGGTTTCTTGTTTTCCGGGTCCACCAGCTCCAAAAGGCAGTGGTCCGGGGAAACGAAGTGCATGCCTGAAAACTGTTCCGGCGGCTCAGCACAAGAGATGCCGTGGAAGGCATGGCCCCCGCCGGTGTGGTCAAAAACCTGGGCCCCTCCGAAACCCTGGGACAAGGCCTTGCGCACTTCCGGGTCCCCGCCGCCCGGTTCCCCGGCGCAGAAAAACCACCTCAAGCCCAACTCGGAAGCCTGCCTGCCTATAAGCTCCGGGCAGCGTTCTATCAGATACTGACCGAATGAGGGGGTGGCGATTATGGCCACAGGATCGCTGAGGCGGATGAAGTCCAGCACCCTCTGGGTGCCCCCCTCGATTCCCACCGGCACCACGCAGGCGCCCATGTGCATGATCCCCTGGCTCAAGGGCAGACCGCCGGTGAACATGCTCAGAGACAAGGCCTGGAGCATGACATCCCCGGGACGGATGCCGGCCCGCCAGTATTTACGGGCGTGCATCTCGTTGACCACCTCCACGTCGTGCCTGGTGAGGGTATAGAGCGTGGGGGTGCCGGTGGTGCCGGAGGTGGAGTTTATGCGGACGATCTTTTTGCGGGGGGCGCAGGCAAAAAGCTCAAAGGGATTGCCGAACCGCTCCAGGGATTCCTCTTGGGCCTGGCGGTGCTCGTCTTTACTCATGAGGGGCACCCGGGCGAAATCCTCCAGGCTGCTTATATCCTGGGGCTCCAGGCCGGCGGCCTTATACTTGCGCCGGTAAAACTCGGAATTTTTATAGTTATAGCTAAACTGCTTGATAACGCGTTCCTGTTGCAAAGACCGCATGGCCTCTGCGGGCATGGTCTCTATTTCAGGGTTCCACAGCTTGCGCTCAGGGACTTGTTCCACTTGATTATTCCTCATGCTCCGGCTGACATATCTCTAAAAGTACATCCATGGCCGTGTCCGGCTCAAAAAAGGCCACCCGGCCATGGGCTCCCTGCCGGGGAAAACCCTCCATCAATCTCAATCCCTGGGCTGTAAGCCGGTCTATGGCGGCCTGGAGGTCGTCCACGTTAAGAGAGATATGGTTCAATCCGGTGCTTTGCCCCATCACCCGGCTGGCAAAACCGGGTTCTTCATCCGTGTACTGCAAAAGCTCGATACAGGTGTTGGCCAGTTCGAACTCGGCCAGCCTCAGCCCCACTGCGGGCATCTCCTTGACCCAAAGGGGGTTGGTCTCGAACACCTGGCTGAAAAAGGCCACTGCCTGGTCCAAATCAGCCACAATGATTCCAACGTGATTCAGTTCGGGCTTACTCATGCTTTCCGCCCCCGCTTCGCCATGGTGGCTTCAACATCCAAGGCCAGGGTCTGGGGGTTAATGACCACCCCATAGTCCTTGCGGGCGCTCTCCACTGAGATCAATCCGTCCGCTACCTCCTCAGCCACCCTTTCGGCCTTCCTGGCGCGGGGGTCTCCATAGCCGCCGCCTCCGCCTGCCTTCTGGTTAAAGACGGTGCCTGCGGGAATGCCC
Organism: Desulfarculaceae bacterium; assembly: GCA_050116255.1. Classification (GTDB taxonomy): domain Bacteria; phylum Desulfobacterota; class Desulfarculia; order Desulfarculales; family Desulfarculaceae; genus JASFOZ01. The sequence continues at coordinate 6,686 of JASFOZ010000066.1, read as the reverse complement.
CGGATGATCTCTTTGGACCTGGTCTTTCTCACGGTCCCGTCAGGAAAAGTGAAGGTGGCTTCATTGATTGAGCCCCGGCCCCCGCCGAAGAAGCCAAAGGCCCGGGCCTCCTCCTCCACCCCGTCGCCAAAGGCGATGCCGGTTACATTATCGGCCTGGATTACGAACTCGGTCTCCACCCCCAGGCCTCCCCGCCAGCGCCCCGGCCCGGCCGAGTCGGGAAGATACTCATGCTTGATAAGAAAGTGGGGATCATGAATCTCGAACATCTCGTAGTCCTGGGCCAGGATGCCGCCGGCGGTGTTGATCAGGCCGATATGGTCGTAGCCGTCTGCCAGATGGGTGCCGCCGGAGCCGCCCTTTAGGGCCAGGAACAAGATATCCACATAGGGCCGCTGGTGGCGGGGATCCTGGCCGGTGAGCACCATGCCCAGGAACCGGTTCCAGCCTCCGGTGACCCGCTCGGGCAAGGCCTGGGAAAAGGCCCTGAAGATGGCGTCCGAGATGGGGCCGGTGATGGAGTTGCCGAAGGTGGTGGCCGCCGGGAAGGAGGCGTTTAGAAAAGACCCTTCGGGATTGACGATGTGAATGGGCCGGACGATGCCGTCGTTGTGGGGGATGTCCGGATTGATCATCATCAAAAAAGTGAGCATCAAGGCCGAGGCGGTGGCGGCAAAGGGGGCGTTTACAAAACCGGGGGTCTGGGGATCGGAACCGGAAAAATCAAAGGTGATTTCCTCTCCCTCCACCCTCACCTCCAGGTTGATCTTCATGCGCGATCCCTCACGGATGCCGTCATAAAAGGCCCAGCTTTCCCCCTTATAGGCCCCGTCCGGTATGGCGGCGATCTCGGAACGCACCATGCGCTCGGTGCTCTTGAAGATATAGTCCACATGGCGCTTGAAGGTGGGCAGACCGTAGCGCTCCAGCAAGGCCAGCAGGCCCCGCTCACCCACCACAGTGCCCCCGATTTCGGCCTTTATATCCTCAGCCACGGTGTCGTAGCGGATATTGGCGAAGATCAGATCCCAGACATCCCGGCGCAGTTTGCCCTTTTCATAGATCTTCACCGGCGGGATGCGGAAGGCCTCCTGCCAGACCTCCCGGGCCTCGGGATTGTAACCGCCCGCCACCGCCCCGCCGATATCAGCCTGGTGGCCTTTGCAGGCGGCCCAGGCCACCAACTCTCCCTGATGGAACACCGGCTTGAACACGGCCACATCGGCGTTTTGGTTGCCGCCGCTGAAGACGTCGTTGTGCAGGATTACATCCCCGGGATGAATATCATCCCCAAAGTAGGAGACTATCTTTTCGCAGGCCGGAGCCAAGGCAAAGGCCAAAACCGGAATATACTCGGTCTGCTCCAACATGCGCCCGGCGGCGTCATAGAGGCCGGTCACGAAATCGCGGGCCTCGTTGAGGATGGGGGAGCGGGTGGTGCGCAGCAGGGTCAGGCCCATCTCTTCGGTGATGGACTTGAAGCGGCGCTGGAGCACCGAGGCCAGTATTTTGTCGATCTTTGCGCCCATGGCCTTTTTCCTAACCCTGCCAGCTCAGCAGATAGCTGCCCAGGGCATCGCATTCCAGGTCCCAACCCGGCGGCACCAAGATGGTAGTGTTGACCTGCTCCACAATCGCCGGGCCGCTCAGCCTGTTGCCGTGCCCCATGTGGTCGCCGTCATAAACCCCCACCGGCACCTGCTTTCTCTCCGAGGGCAAATACACCGGGCGCTCATCCTTGCGCCAGGCGGTGGCGTCGCCTTTCTGGCGCTTTTCCCGGCGCAGGCTGGGCTTATCCGTGATGCCCACGGCGGTCAGGCGCAGATTGACCAGCTCCACCTCAGTGCCCTCCTCCGCAAGGGAGTATCCATAGAGCCGGTCGTGGGTCTGATGAAACTTGGCCTTAATAGCCTGCTCATCGAAGTCCTTGAGCAATTTGGCCTCGACCTCGACGTTGACCTCGTGGTACTGGCCCAAATAACGAAGGTCCAGGGAAAAGACGAAACGATGCCTGTCGGGCGGTATGTTTTCACTGAGCAGCACCCGCCTGCCCTCTTGCTCCAACTCGTTCACCAGGGCAGAGAACTGCTTGGCATCCATGCCATCACGGCTGAGGCGGCCGTGGCAGGTGCGCACAAAATCGTGCTTCAAATCCGACAGCAACATCCCGGCGGCGCAAAAAATGGAGGACTCTTTGGGGATCAGTATGTTGGTTATCTCCAACTCCTGGGCGATCATAGCGGCATGGATGGGGCCGGCGCCGCCGGCGCACACCATGGGGAAATCCCGGGGATCATAGCCCCGTTGCACCGATATCTCGCGGATGGCTGAGGCCATGTTCACATTCATGATGTGGAACATGCCCTCGGCAGCCTCCAAAATCCCCAGCTCCAGCGGGGCTGCGATCTTTTCGGCAATGGCCCTCTCCGCCCCGGCCAGGTCCAGCTGCATGCGGCCGCCGGCGAAGAAATCGGCATTGAGATAGCCCAGCACCAGGTTGGCGTCCGAGCAGGTGGGCTCGCTGCCGCCCAGTCCGTAGCAAACCGGGCCGGGACGGGCCCCGGCGCTAGCCGGACCCATGCGCAACAGGCCGCCCTCATCGATCCAGGCAATGGAGCCGCCGCCGGCGCCGATGGTGTTTATCTCCATCATGGGCAGGGCCAAGGCCAGCCGCCCCACCTGACTGCCCGTGGTGACGATGGGCATCCCGTCTTTGATCAGGGCGGCGTCAAAGCTGGTGCCACCCATATCGCAGGTGATGAAGCTGCCTTGGTCATGGGGGGCGGTGTAGGCGTTGCCCGCGCTGGGGGCGGCCGCCGGACCCGAGAGCAGGGTGGAGGCGGCCAGGTCCATCACCACCTGGGGGGTGGTCACTCCGCCGTTGGACTGCATTATCAAGAGTATGCCGCCGAAACCCTCATCCTGGAGGCTACGGGTGAGGTTGGTTAGGTAACGTTTCAGAATAGGCCCCACCGCGGAGTTGAGCACCGTGGTGGAGACCCGCTCATAGAAGCGAACCTGGGGCAGCACCTGGCAGGAGGCGGAGAGATAGGCCCCGGGCATACGTTCAGACACCCGCCCGGCCGCGGCCAGTTCGTGGTCCGGGTTGGCATAGGAATGCATGAAGCAGACCGCCACCGCCTCCAGCCCCTTTTGTTGGAACAAGGCGATACCCGCCTCCACATCGTCCAGATTAAGAGGGGCCGCCTCCAGCCCGGCCGCATCCACCCGCTCCTCCACGGCGATGCGCAGGTTGCGGGGCACCAGGGGTTTGGGCGCCAGGTACTTGTTGTTGTAAAGCTCCTCGCGCACCCCCCGGCGCATGGCCAGGGCGTCCCGGAAGCCCTTGGTGGTAAGCAGGCCCGTGGGGGAAACGTTTCCGGTGAGCACCGCGTTGGTGGTCACGGTGGTGCCGTGCACGATGATCTCCACCTGCCCCAGAAATTCTTTCAGGGAGAGCCCCTGGGTACGGGCCATCTCCTCCAGGCCGCTGAGCACGGCCAGGGAGGGGTCCTTGGGGGTGGACAGAACCTTGAATATCTGGGCGGCGCCGCCTGTGGCCATGAGAAGGAAGTCGGTGAAGGTGCCGCCCACATCTATGCCGATCTTGAACTGCATGGCCGGTGTCACCTCATTTGACCAGCCCGGGAAGATACAAGGCCAGCATAGGGAAGATCATCACCAGAATCAGGACCACTGCATCGCAGACCAGGAAGGGGAATCCGGCCTTGTAGATGTCGGCCATGGTGGTGTCCGGCGGGGACACCCCCTTCATCACAAACAGCAAAAGCCCAAAGGGGGGCGTGGTGTTGGCCATCTCCATGTTGATGAGCATAAGCAATCCGAACCACAAGGGGTCAAAATGAAGGGCTGCGATGATGGGCATGTAAATGGGTATGGCGATCATCACCATGGAGAGGTTGTCCATGAAACAGCCCAGGGCCAAAAGCAAAACCATCATGCAGATAATCACCAGCATGGGCGGGATATCCAGCGAGAAGATGAACTTTATCAGGCCGGAGCTGGCGCCGGAGAAGGCCAGGATCTGGCTGAAGGTCATGGAGCCCACGATGATGAGAAACATCATTGAGGTGATGCGCACCGTGCCCTCCACCGATTTCTTCACCACCTGGTAGTTGAGCTTTCCATAGGCCGCCGCCAACAGGAAAGTCCCCAGGGCGCCCAGGGCGGCCGCTTCCGAGGGGGTGGCCACACCCAAAAAGATCAGGCCGATGACCAAAAAGACGATGATGCCCAAAGGCAGCACATAGATCATGGTGGCCCTGAGCTTGGCCTGCCAGGAAATGGGAGGCAGGTCATAGGGCGGAGCCAGATGGGGCTGCAACAGGCAGCGCACCACCACATAGGCCCCATAGCAGAAAGCGATCAAAAACCCGGGGATGATGCCGGCCACCAAAAGCCCGCCCACGGAGATGTCGGCCAGGGCCGCCAGGAGAATGGCCAGGGCCGAAGGCGGTATCAGCATGGCCAATCCGCCGGAGCCCATGACCGGGCCGATGGCCATGGGCTTTTTATAGCCGCGCTTTTCCATCTCCGGGACTAAAAGCCCGCCTAAAACCGCCGTGGTGGCCAGGGTGGATCCGCTCATGGTGGAAAACAGGGCCCCGGCCATGATGGCCACCAGGGAAAGCCGCCCGGGAATGCGGCCGATCCATTGGTCCACGGTGTCAATGGCCTTAAAGCCCATGCCGGAGTGGAACATCACTTCACCCAGGAGCACAAACAAAGGCACCGGCAACAGGCTGAACGAGGTCAGGCTCTCCTCAATGTTCAGTACCAGTTGTTCCAGCCCCACGCCGCCGCCCAGAAACAAGATAGCGCCGACAATGTCCACCAGCAGAAAGGCGATGGCCACGGGCACGCCGCCCAGCATCAGCGCCAGCATGGGAAGCAAAAGGAAGATCAGGGCTAGCCACCATTCCAAACCAACATCCTCACCGAGTAATCCAGGCCTGATTCCGGGCTGGATGAATTTTAGTCAATACCTTTCATCTCCAGATAGTATTTACGCGCCCGGCGCAGAAACTGGGCTGCAAACAGAACGCTGCCCAGGGGCACAGCCAAGTAAACGATGAACTGGGGCATCTTGACATGCTCCATGGTCACCAGGCCCCGCTCATAGGCATCCCAGGTCACCCGGGCCCCGTAGTAGGTGACCGTGCCAATAACGGCAAAGCCCAAAATCGATGCGATCAGGTTTAGCAGGGCCTGGAGCCGGGGGCTCAGGTGGTTCAACAGGATATCCACTTTTATGTGGCTCTCGCTCCTTAGAACATAGGCCGCAGCCAAAAAGGGAACATACAAAAGGATGTACTCAGACACCTGCAACACCCAGGGAATGGGGCTGTTGAAGAAATAACGCATAACCACGTCAATGCTCACCGCCAACAGGGCGAAGATCACCATCAGGCCGCTTATAAAAGCGAAGCCATTAGCCAATAGGTCCAATATGCGGCCCAATCTGGCCAAAGCAACTCCCCCTGGAGATGGTTTTGGCGGCGAGCGCCGGAGGTATGGGTCTGGATGGGGCGGGCGGCGTCTGCGGCCGCCCGCCGCCAGACGAACCTATGGAGTAAGCATCTTCTTGAGCTTGGGGCCCAGCTTGGGAGCCTGCTTAATGACATCATCCCACTGGGCCTTGTAGGCCAGGTCCACATACCACTTGGTGTCTTGGGGCGAGAACTTGATGTACTTCATGCCCTTGGCCTGCATCTGCTTCAGCTCTTTTTCGCCCAGCTCAGCCATAATCTTAGAGTAGTTGTTTTCGCAATTGATCATGCCCTCGGTAAGCTGCTTCTTGACATCCGCCGGCAGGCTCTCCCACTTCTTAAGGTTGACCAGGGCCTCGATGTTCATCTGGAAGATACGGGGTTCGATGATGTACTTGCACACCTCGGACCAGCCCCGCTTTACATTGCCCAGAACCGACCAGGCGTAGCCATCCACGGTTCCCCGCTCCAGGGCCGTGTAGATATCCTTGCCGGGGATGACGACCGGAACGCAGCCCAGGGCCTTGGCAAAGGCCTCATAGGTGCCGGAAACCCTTATCTTCTGCCCTTTGAACTCCTGAGGCCGCTTAACCGCCTTGTTGGTGAAAATATGGAACCAGGTGCCAAACTCAGGCCGTCCCAGATAATAGATGCCCTGTTTTTTGAGCAGATCCACCCGGAAGTCGTAGTAGCCTCGCTTGCGCTCCTGGGCCGGAGTGAGGCGGCTAAGATGCGTGTAAGGGGCCCCGCTGACAGTGCGGCCATAGTAGGACTCGGCAGCAAAGATGATGTCTACCACCCCTTTGCGCACCGCCTCAAATTGTTTGAAGCCGGGGATGGCCTCAGGGCCGCCGATCCATTTGATCTGAACCTTGCCCTTTTTGTTTATGTCCTTTACAAAGGCATCCCAGGCGGTCATGTTCACATCGCCGGCGGGCAGGAAGGCCGTGGCCTTAAGCACGATCGGGCCTGCCTGGGCCGGCGCCAGCATGAACAAGCCCACACATGACATTGCCAACAGGATCACAAGGCTTTTTCTGGACATATATCCCTCCTTGAAGCATTAAATTGGCTGGGATCGGATTCTAAAGCCCCGGGCCCATTAGCTTTCCCCAGGGACAATAGCCCCGAAACACTACCATCGGGCCTAACCGGAGAGAGCTTCCTCCTCCGGCT
>JASFOZ010000065.1:0-12984 GCA_050116255.1 Desulfarculaceae bacterium | reverse complement strand
GAACCATGGCCGGTGAGGATAATGACCTCCACCTCGGGATGATCGCGCTTGATGCGTCTTAGCACCTCCTCGCCGTCGATGCCCGGCATCTTCAGATCCAACACAATCACCTCGGGCTCGTCCTCGGCCACCACCCTGAGGGCCTCCTCGCCGTCATAGACCACGGCCGAACCGATCTCCCTGAGCATCAGGCGTTCGGACAGAGTCTGGGCGAACTCCCGCTCATCATCAACCAAGAGTACCCTGGAGGGAAGCTGGAAGTCTACCCGGCGGTAGACATCCGCCTTGTAGAAGCCGGGTCCGGGCTCCACCTTTACGCCTGCCACTCCTTCCACTCCCTGGGCCAGGCGCTTAAGCTCTTCCTCCAGCCGTCCCAGGCGTATCACCTTCTTGTTGATCAGGATAGTCACCACCCCCTCTTGGGTATGCACCTCCGCGTCCTTGGGGTCGTGGCCCGCCTCGGCCAGAACCCGCTCCACCCGGGCGGTGGTCTGGAAATCGCCGACCTGCCGGCGCCAGGCCTCGCTGGGGGCCAGGGTTTGGCTGGCCGCGTTCTCGCAGATCATTTCCAGAGCTTGTTCCGGCGGTGTTTGGTCCATGGGCAGCAGGATGTCATAAAGGGAGCTTTGCCAGGGCTCGGCGTCACAAACATACTCGGCCCAGCGGAAGGCGGCCTCGTCGTCCCGATGGACCCGGGTTTGGGCCTCCTTTTGGTTCAGCCCCAGTTCCCGTGCCGCCCGGGCGGTGCGAAAGGGGGTCTCGGCGATGAGGCATACGTTGAGGATATGCCGCACCTCCCTGGGCATGAGCAGGGCGGCATGGCCCAAAAACACCAGGTCCTGGTTCTCTAAAAGTTGGGCCATGCCCAGCTTGAGCCAACTCACCGCCCGGGGCTTATCATGGGAAAACTGGTTGAAGATGGAGGGGCGGCCGTACATGGCCCGGCGCAGGGCTCCGGCCTCCGGCCCGCCCTCCCGGGCCAACTGGCCGATCAGATCCTCGTCACGCAGCAAGGGGTAGTTCAGCTTGGAGGCCACGCCCTGGGCCACCTCCTCGGACTGGCAGAAGGAACCGCTCATAATGCTGATAACGCTCATGACTAATCCTCCTCTCCCACGTGCACGCGCTCCAAGGGACACACCGTGACCAGGGGACAGGCTTTTTCCGGAGATGTTTTATGGGCTTGTTCATGGATGGCCGCGATGGCGGTGGCGGCCATGGGATAGACGTGGTCCTCGCCGATCTTGGCCAAAAGATGAGTGCGCTTCATGGCCTCCAGGACGCGTTCCTTTACATGGGACAGGCTGATGTCATAACCGGCGCTGCGCACCCGGTCCACGATCAAGGAGAGAGCGTCCTCGCCCGAGGCGTCTATGTCGTTTATGCCGTTGGCCACGATGAGTATGTGCCTGAGCTTGGGCATGGTGCGGATGCGCTCCTCGATCTGATCCTCCAAAAAGCTGGCATTGGCAAAGAACAAGGGCCCGTCGAAGCGTATCACCGCCACATGCTCGCACTGGCGCAGCTGGTAGTGCTCCGCGTCGCGCAGGGAGCAGTCCGGGTGCATGGCCAGAATGGCCACCCGGGGCCGCATGCTCTTGTAGAAAAACACCAACAGGCTCAGCACCACCCCGATCATAATGCCCGTGCCCAGATGGGGGGCGAAGATCAGGGTGGCCACGAAGCTTATGACGCTTATGACTCCATCGTACCACTGGGCCTTCCAGGCGTGCACAAAGCCGCTTACGTTCAACAGCCCGATCACCGCCATCATGATCACCGCCGCCAAAACCGCCTGGGGCAGGTGGTAGAGAAGGGGGGTGAAGAATAAGAGCACGATGACCACCACCAGACTGGTAATCACGCTGGACAGGCCGGTGAGGGCGCCGGCTTGCAGGTTAACCGCTGAGCGCGAGAATGATCCTGAGACCGGATAGCTTTTACCCACACAGCCCAACATGTTGGCCAGGCCCTGGCCGATCAGCTCCTGGTTGGGATCCAGGCGCTGGCCGGTCTTGGCGGCCATGGCCTTGGCGATGCTGATGGCCTCCATGAAGCCCAACAGGGAGATGATCACCGCATAGGGAAGTAGCTGCAAACCCACCGCCAGGTCCAAGTGGGGCAGGCTTAAGGCGGGCAGGCCCGGCGGTATGTTGGCCACCACCGCGCCGCCGCCCATCATGGTGAGGCTGGCTTGGTCCAGCAGCCGGTTGCCTACCCTAAGCCGCCACACCCGGCCGTCGCCCTCAGCCTGCTCCGGGGCCTCGCCCTCCAGGTAGAAACGCATGCCGCCGTCTGTTTGGGGCACGCCCACGAACTTGTGGGAGCGCAGGCTCTCGCGCAAAATATGGGTCCGGCTCTTTTCCTTCTTGATCAAGGCGGTGTCCAGGCTGGCCTCCTGGTGATACTTGAGGCCCTCCAGGGAATCGGGGCCTTCGGTCTTCTCCGCGGCGCGGGCCTTTTGGTTCACCTTGGCCCGGGCGTCGCCCAGCTGTTTGATGCGGGTGACCTCCTGGTTGAAGGCGGCCACTTCCTGGTGCACCTGGGGGCTTATGATGCTCTGAAGGGGAACCCGGCGGTCGTGCTGGAAACCGATGGCCCAGGAGATCAGAGTGGTGACCGCCACCGCCACCAGCACGTAGGGAATCTTGGGGTTGAGCCTTTTCAAGCCCCACATGATGGCAAAGGCGCCGACCCCCATGGCCAGGCTGGGCCAATGGGTGTAGTCAATAGCCGCCATGATCACCCGCCATATGGTCTCGTAGTGATGGGCGGCGTGGTCCACATACACCCCGAACATCTTGGAGAGCTGGCTGGAGGCGATTATCAGGGCGGCCGCGTTGGTGAAGCCGTTCACCACCGGGTGGGAGAGGAAGTTGACCACCAGGCCCAGGCGCAGCACCCCCAGAAGGAACTGAAACAAGCCCACGATCAGGGCCAGAAGCACGGCGTAGGCGATGAAGGCCTCGCTGCCTATGGTGGCCAAGGGCTCCAGGGAGGCGCTGGTCATCAAGGAGACTATCGCCACCGGCCCTGTGGCCAGCTGCATGCTGCTGCCGAACATGGCCGCGATCATGGGGGGCAAAAAGGCGGCGTAAAGGCCGTAGTAGGCGGGAAGGCCGGCCAACTGGGCATAGGCCATGGACTGGGGAATGAGCACCAGGGCCACGGTGATGCCGGCCACCGCATCCATCTTGAACTTGGTTCCGGAATAATCCTTGAACCAGCCCAAAAAAGGAAGTGTCCGGGTCAGAATCCCGGGCTTGGCTTTATGGCGGGCCTTGGGGGTCATTTTTCCATCCCGTACTTTTTCACCTTGCGCCACAGCGACACCCGGTCTATGCCCAGTATCTCCGCCGCCCGGGTCTTGTTGCCCCCGGTCTGTTCCAACACCTGCTTTATGTACTCGCACTCCTTCTCCTCCAAGGTGGGAAGCCGTCCTTTTTTATCCTCTGTGGGGTCGCGGCCGGCGCCGCCTTGAAGCTCCCCGGGCAGATCGCTCAGATCGATCCGGCCCTCGCTGCGCAGCGTCACCGCCCGTTCGATTATGTTTTCCAACTCACGCACGTTGCCCGGGTAGCCATGGGCGGTCAGCGCGGTCATGGCCTGTGGGGATATCTCGCTTATCTCCTTGTTCTGGCGCTGGGCGTGCTTTTGCAGAAAGTGGTGGGCCAATAGCGGGATGTCGTCGCGGTGATCACGCAGGGGCGGCAGGGACAGACGCACCACGTTGAGCCGGTAGAAGAGATCCGAGCGGAATAGGCCTTCGTCCACCAAGGCCTCCAAATCGCGGTGGGTGGCGGCCACGATGCGCACATCCACCGGGATGGGCTCGGTGGCGCCCACCCGGATCAGCTCCTTTTCCTGGATCACCCTGAGCAGCTTCACCTGCATGGCCTGGGGCATGTCGCCGATCTCGTCCAGAAACACGGTGCCGCCGTCGGCGGCCTCGAACAGCCCCGGCTTGGTGGCGTGGGCCCCGGTGAAGGCCCCTTTCTCATGGCCGAAAAGCTCGCTGACCAGAAGCTGCTCGGAAAAGGCGGCGCAGTTAAAGGGCGCGAAACGCTTCTCCGCCCTGTGGCTGGCGTGGTGCAGGGCCCGGGCGAAGAGCTCCTTGCCGGTGCCGGTCTCACCTTCCAACAGGATGTTGGCGTCGGTGGGGGCCACCTGGGCCACGGTGCGGATCAACTCCTTTATACTGGGGTGGTTGCCCACAATGCCGGCCACCCCGTCCCGGCCCATCAGATCCCGCTTCAGGGCGTCCAGCTCCTCTTTGAGTTGGGCCTTTTCCAGGGCATGGGCCACCTGGGCCCGCACCTCATCGATCTTGTAGGGCTTGGCGATGTAGTGGAAGGCGCCGCGCTTCATGGCCTCGATGGCCGAATCCACCGAGGCGAAGGCGGTGAGCATGATCACCTCAGTGCGGGGGCTGAGCCGCTTGGTCTCAGCCAGCACCTGCATGCCGTCCACCTTCTCCATGCGCAGATCGGTGAGCACCAGATCAAATCCCTGCTTGCCTATGAGGTCCAGGGCCTCGATGCCGTTGGCCGCGCTCTTCACCTGGTACTCATCCCCCCGCTCCAGGATGTGCAAGAGGTTCTGGCGGGCCAAAGCATCGTCCTCCACCACCAGTATCCGGCGTTTTGGAGCCATGGCCTCAGCTCCTTTCCGCCGCGAGGGGCAGGGTGATGGAAAACTTGGAGCCATGGCCCGGCGCGCTCTCCGCCTGGATATGGCCCTGGTGGCGTTCCACCACCCCGTAGGCTATGGAGAGCCCCAGGCCGGTGCCGTGGCCCACTTCCTTGGTGGTGAAGAAGGGATCAAAGATGCGGGGCAGGTTCCCCGTGGCTATGCCCTCGCCGGTGTCCTGGATCTCCAATATGGCCTGCTCGCTATAGGCGTCGCTGCGGCCCCGGACGGTGAGCACTCCGCCTTGGGGCATGGCCTGGATGCCGTTCATCACCAGGTTTATCAAGGCCTGCACCAGATGGGCCTTGTCCACTTCCAGCCTGATGCCGGCCGGGATCTCCAGCTTCACCTCCACCTGGGAGGGTATCTCCCCGCGAATGAGTTTCAGAGCCTCCTCCACCACTGAGCGCAGATCCTCGGATTTGAGCTTAAACTCCCTTTGCCGGGCGAACTCCAACAACGAGCCCACAATGTCCCGGGCCTTGTCCACCTGAGAGTCCATGGCCTCCAAAAGCTCCCGATGGTAGGGAGAGAGGCTCTCCGTCAATTCCTCAAGCAGAATTTGGCTGGAGGTGGAGATGTTGTTCAAGGGGTTGTTCAGCTCATGGGCCACGCCGCTGGTGAGGGTGCCCAGAGAGCTCAGCTTCTCGGTCTGCACCATCTGCTCGTTGTTGTGCCGAAGTTGGACCACCATGCGGTTGAAGGCCTGGACTAGGCTGCCGATCTCATCGGTGCGGTGGTCCCAGGGGATGGGCCGGAAGTCGCCTTGGGCCACCACCTTGGTGGCCTCTTCTATGGTTTGCAAGGGGCGCACCAGGCGTATGATCAGGGCGTAAGCGATGAGCCCGCCGATGACGCCCAGGACCAAAAGGAAGCCGACCAGCAATGGCCGGTATTGGCGTAAAAGCAGGCTCATGCCGCTGCGTTCAGCCAAAGCCAGGGCCTCGGAGCGCTCCACCAGCGACTTGCCGGCGTTGCGCAGGCCGGTAACCGCCTCGGCTACTTCCGGGCCTGTCTCCCCTCGGGCCAGATGGCGGTGGGCCGCCTGGAACTGGGTCCGGTATTCGCGGGCCAGCCCCTGTAGCCGGGCCAGGTTATCGCCGCCCTGGCTTCTGAGCAGGTGGTCGCGGTCCGCGGCCAGCATGGCCTCGTACTTATCCAGGTAGTCCAGGGCCTGCTGATAATCCTCGGCATGATGGTAGAGGAAGTAGTTCTTCTCGTAGCGCCGGGCCTCCAGGGCCATGTTCACCATGCCGTCGGCCTGGCTCAGAAAGACCAGCTTCTGCTCCATGCGGGAGAAGTAGCTGTAGCTGAGGACGCCGAACAGGGCCATGCCTAAAAAGGCCACGGTAAAGCCCAGCACCAGGCGCACTCTGATTTTGCTCAACCCGTGTATAGGATTCATGATTATCCCCGCGGGCAACCGGCTCGGCAGATCCAGGGCCCCTGACCAGGGCCCGCCCGACCCCGCTAAACTCGGGGCCAGCCCGTATGCGGCTCCGGCGTTCATGCACCGGATATATGTAAGTTTCATGCCAAGGCCGGGCAGCTTGACTAAAGCTGCTGGTTTTAATGGGTTTTTCATAAAAAACTATCTTCAGGCCCTAAGTGGGCTCTTAGTTACATTTTGCAACAGCCAAAAAGGTTTTGGTAGCTTTATTGCTTGCAATTACAAATAATTATTCGAAAAAAACCAGGCAGGCCGTTTCTGTTTCAATTTTCAACAGCAAACGACGGTTTGTATGACCGACGGCTGGAATTAGATCGGCTGGGGACCGAGGATTTTCATCAGGCCGACGGGGTAGGGGGCTTAGTCCAGGAAGAGTCCTCCGCTACGGCGCTGGATGGCCTTGGCCTCGGCCAGGCGGATGCGCTCCTCCTGCTCGTACTTACGCTTGCGGGCATTCTCCAGCTTGGCCACGAGTTCAGGGAAATCGGCCGGCTTGAGCAGATAGTCAAAGGCGCCGTTCTTCAGCCCCTCCACGGCGGTGTCTATGGCGCCGTGTCCCGTGAGCAGGATCACCTCAACAATAGGGTATTTGGATTTTATGACCTTCAAGGCCTCAATGCCGTCCATGCCGGGCATTTTGATATCCAAAACTACCACGTCGGTGTTTTCCTCTTCATTGGACAATGCCTCTATCGCCTCCTGGCCTGAGTAGGCCACCCGCACGTGGTGGCCTTCCTCTTGGAGGCGCATGGAGAACATCTGAGCGAAATCCTTCTCGTCATCCACCACTAGTATATCGATGGGCAGATTGGTCATGTTCCTATCCCTCCTTGGCTACATCATAAAACAATCTTACACCCCTACAACAGCCCAATCAGGTGCCACCAAACGGCGGCCACCAGCATGAGAAGGCCCAGGAGAATGGGGGTGGCGACCAAACCGGCCTTGGTCAGATCCATGCTCTTGAACTGGCGGAATGAGTAGGCGATGGCGTTGGGCGGACAGCCGATGACCAGAAGCATGGCGAAGCTGGTGGCCATGCCCAGGCCCAGGGCGATAACCTTGGGGTTCACGCCTTCCAGTTGGGCCAGGGGGATGACAATGGGCAGGATCAGGGCCGCGGCCGCCACGTTGGCCATGGCGTTGGTCACCAGGGCGCCGAACACCGCCACTCCACCCAATAGAAGCAGCCAGCCGCCTCCCTTAACCAGGGGGAAGAAGAGGTTGGCGAAATAGCGGGCCGCGCCGGAGGTGTCCATGGCCAGGCCCAGGCTGATGCCGCCGCCGAAGATGAACAGGGCTGTGCCCCATTCCAGGTGTTTGTGGATGTCCTCCCATTCCAGCACCTTGAAGACGATTAGCACCGCCACTGCGATCATGCCGGTGATGGAGTAATGCAGGCCATGCAAGCCCTTGGTGAGCCAGGCGGCCAGCACCAGCAGCGAGATCACCAAGGTGCGGATCTCCAGGCCGGTCCAGGCTTGGGGCTTCTCGTCGTAGACCGGCAGCTTGTATTTTGGATTGGGCCGAAAGACCAGCCACACCAATCCTACCGCTACGGGCACCGTGATCAGGGCGCCGGGGAAGGCGTACAGGAACCAGTTGAAGAATGTAAGCTCTATGCCGGTGAACTCTTTGAGAAAAGCCGCAGCCACCATGCAGCGGCCGCCGCCCACCAAGGTACCCAGACCGCCGCAGGAGCAGGCAAAAGGAACGCTTAACATCATGAAACGGGCGGTGTTGGTGTTGGGCTTGATTCCGGCCGCACGCATCAGGGGCAACATGGTGGCGATTCCGATGGCTGCCGCTGCCGCATCGTGCATAACCCCCGAGGCCAGACCCAAGGTAACGGCCAGGATGAAGGTGAATTTGGTGACGCTGTCGCCAGCTTTACGCGCCACCGCCTGGGCCAGGCGTTGGGTGAGTCCTGCCTTTTCCATGGCAATGGCGAAGATGAGGCAGACCATGATGAATACCACCACTGGGTGCATGTAGGCAGCCCAGGCGTCCTTAAGATCGGTGATGGCCAGTCCGGTGAGCATCACGCCGATGCCAATGGCGGTTATCTCCAGAGGAAGGGGTTCCAAGACGAAGAGAAACACTAAAAAGGCCAGCATGGCCAAAAAACGCATGGCCTTGGGCGAAAGCCCGTCCACCCACTTCACCTGGGCCTTCTCCAGCCCCAGGCGTTGCACCACCTCCTGCAGCCGCTGGCCGCCGCCTGCAGCTGTACCTGGCTTCTGCGATTTCACGAAGTAGCCTTGGGTTCGTTTGAGCGCGGGTTTGGTCAGAGTAAAGTCCCCCCCCACCTCGGCCAGAACCTTTTGTCCGGGGTCGCCTAGTATTTCATAAAGGGTGCCGTCGGGCCTGGGCAGGGCCAACACCAATAGACCGATGGCAAAGGCCAAGGCTAATTGAAACAACTTGGTTTTTCCTTGCATGCTCTCCTCTCCCAGTTCGCCCTCCGCAAGCCTTGCCACGGGCAGGCCCGGTTGTCGGCAGGCAAAGATGCGATTCTATGCTGCGGGGCCACCCCAGGCGCCAGGCTAGGCAGGCCCTATGCAGTCCTGGGCCTGGAACGCACTTGAATTGGGGCAAGCTTTGTGCCAAGCGGCACTATCAGGCTGGTTTTCTGAGCATGCGTACAAATAAGCTATTATGTCACCTAGTTAGCAATGCGGAGAGGCAGAGGGTAAATCGTGAAAGTTATTCTGGGCAGTTCTGTGTTGTAAAAAATGTTTACACTCGGTAAAAGTATTTTCATATAGTTTGGCCAGACGACACCATTCGTGATGCGTAGGGCGGTGCCATAGAGCGTGACCCGATGCTACAAGTCTAGATGGCCTGGCCGGAGCGGAGGATATTTTGCTGGGCAATGTGCTCATAGTGGACGAGGACCGCAAGCTTTGCGCTGAGCTGGAGTCCTTTCTGGCGGACCATGGCCAGCGAGTGGAGCTGGCCCACACTGGTGAGGAGGGTCTGGAGAAGTCTCTTTCAGGCAGCCCGGACCTGGTGATACTGGCGGTGCGCCTGCCCGACGTGAGCGGCCTGGATGTGTTCCGGGCGTTGAGGGAGGTGGAGCCCAAGCTGCCGGTGATCTTTATGACAGCCTACGGCACCACCGAGGAGGCCATCCAGGCCACCAAGCTGGGGGCCTTTGACTACGTACTCAAGCCCTTCAAGCCAGCTGACATGCTGACCCTGAGCCTGCAGGCCTTGGAAGTGGGCCGTTTGGCCCGCTCTCCGGTGGAGCTGGAGCCGGACCCGGCGCGCGCCGCTGGTGAGGCCATCATAGGCCGCTCCCAGGCCATGCAGGAGCTGTACAAGGCCATCGGCCGCACGGCGCCCACTGACGCCACCGTGCTGATACGCGGCGAGAGCGGTGTGGGCAAGGAGCTTGCGGCCAGGGCCCTTTACCAGCATTCCTTGCGGGCGGACAAGCCTTTCATCGTGATCAACTGTGTGGCCATACCCGAGAGCCTGCTCGAGAGCGAGCTCTTTGGCTACGAGAAGGGCGCTTTCACCGGCGCGGTGAGCCGCCACGTCGGCAAGATCGAGCAGGCCGGCGGCGGCACCATCTTCTTGGACGAGATCGGTGATATGCCTCTGACCATCCAGGCCAAGATACTGAGGCTGTTGCAGGAAAAGAGTGTGGAGCGCTTGGGCGGCCGGCGGGAGATACCTGTGGACGTACGCATCATCGCCGCCACCAACCGTGATCTGGAAAAGGCTGTGGCCGAGGACCGCTTTCGCGAGGACCTTTATTACCGGTTAAACGTGGTGACCCTGGATTTGCCGCCTCTGCGCGAACGGATGGAGGACGTGCAGCTTTTGGCCGATTATTTCCTGGCCCGCTACGCCCGGGAGATGGGCGTGCGGGATCCGGGCATTGCGCCCGAGGCGCGGCCGCTGTTGGCAGCCCACCCATGGCCCGGCAATGTGCGCGAGCTGGCTAACGCCATGGAAAAATGCCTCATTTTCAGCCGTGGCCGGCCCATCTCTCCAGAGGATGTGGCTGAGCATATCACCGGCACGGCCCGCCCGGTTGCCAGGTCCGCGCCGGCTGAAAAGACCTTGCAGGCATGGGTGAGCCATGCCTTTGCTCAGGGAGGCGAACAATTGCTGACCGGGCTGGTGGAGCAGGTGGAGCAACTGGCAGTGGCCGAGGCCCTGCGCCTGACCGGGGGAAACCGTTTGCGGGCGGCCAAGCTCCTGGGCATCAGCCGCCCCACCCTACTGGCCCGTATTGACAAATATGGACTGCGCACCGGCACCACAGTGGGTCCGGCTTGAAACACCATTTTCCGCCCTTTTCATTGAGCTCAAGCCTAGTTGGAAATCCCCCAGTCTCATGAAGAATTGGGATGCTTCCGGCATGGCGGCCATCAACATTATTTCTCTGTCAATATTTTTTACAGTTTGTAAATAAAAATTAAGGCAGTAGCTGGATCAATTTGGACTTAAACCATGTCTGCATATCTGCCGTGCCTGAAGATTTTAGCGGAATTATGCGTGATTTTATTGAGTTAACCTAAAAGCCACCGTAAGAGCCAAGGTGCGCCCCAGTTTGGCACAGAGGTTGCTCAACTTGGGGTACACGGCATTCGGTCCCAAAGTGGGACAGTCGGAGAATAAAGATGTTTAGAGGCAAGTTCGGCACAGGGAAGCAGGGGGAGCGCCGCTATCGCGTGCTCACGGGCAACCTGGTGCTATTTGTGATTGTGACCACCATGGCGCCGCTTTTGATCACCGGCGTGATCATCTTGTTTCAATTCAGGGATGCATACCAGGTTAAGGTGTTGGAGCATCTCCAAGAGCTGGTGCAGAAGCACAGTCAAAACATAGAAACCTTTCTCACCAACCGCCTGGGCGACATCCGGGTGCTGGCCCGGGCCAGCTCCCTGGAGGAGCTAAAGGACTCCAACTTCCTGCGCCGGCGCCTGGAAATTCTTCGTGAAGAGTATGGCGGGGCCTTTGTGGACCTGGGTCTGGTGGACGCCCAGGGTAAGCAGGTGGCCTATGCCGGACCTTTCAACCTGACTCTGGCCGACTACTCCGGCGCCAAGTGGTTCGAACGAACCCTGGCGGGAGAGCATTTCATATCCGACGTCTTCACCGGGCTCCGGGGTACGCCCCACTTCATTGTAGCTGTGAAGAAAGGGTGCGAGAAAACCTGTTTCATTCTGAGGGCCACCATTGACTTCGAGCACTTCAACGCCCTGGTGGAAAATATCCGCGTCGGTGAAACCGGCTTTGCCTTTATCTTGAACCGCGAGGGCAAGTTCCAGACAAAGCCTCCTTACGAGGTCGCTGTGCAACGCGAGCCCTACGCCAAGCTTCTGACCAAGCCATCGGAGACGGGCTCTATCCCGGTCATGGTTCGTACCGACTCCCTGGGCCGGAAGTTCATTTATGCGGCGGCGCCTCTGGAAAAGGGGCACTGGCTCTTGTGCCTGCAACAGCAGGCTGATGACGCCTTTGCCAACCTAAACCGCACCGTGAATATCGGCTGGCTGTTGTTTGCCGCCATCGGCGCAGCGGCGGTGGTGGTGGGATTTCTGGTTTCCCGGCACATGGTGGGCCAAATCGCCCAGGCCGACCGGGCGCGGGCGGTGATGAGCGACAAGGTGATAGAGGCCGGCAGGCTGGCTTCCATAGGCGAGTTGGCGGCAGGCATCGCCCATGAGATCAACAACCCGGTAGCCATTATGGTGGAGGAGGCGGGCTGGATACAGGACCTTTTGGAGGATCAACGCCCGCCTGGAGATGAAAACTTGGCCGAGATCGAGCGGGCGGTAAAACAGATACGCACCCAAGGCGGCCGCTGTAAGGAGATCACCCACAAGCTGCTCTCCTTCGCCCGCAAGACCGACCCCACTGAGCGGGAGATTAACCTCAACGAGCTGGTGAGCGAGGTCATGAGCCTGCTCACCCAGAAGACCCGCTATGCCAATGTGGAGATAAAGGCCGACTTGGCGGCTGGGCTGCCGCCCATCAGCGCCTCGCCCTCGGAGATGCAGCAGGTGCTGTTAAACCTCCTCAATAATGCGGTGGACGCCATGGGCCCGGAGGGCGGGGTGATCACCGTGGGCACCAGCCGAGGAAATGAAGGCCAGATAGAAATTACCGTTGCCGACACAGGTATCGGCATCGCCGAGGCCAACTTGCCCCGCGTCTTCGATCCCTTTTACACAACCAAGCCTGTGGGCCAGGGTACGGGTCTCGGGCTCAGCATAGTCTACGGCATAATCAAGAAGCTGGGCGGAGACATCAGCGTACGCAGCCGCAAGGGCGAGGGCACCGTTTTTAAGGTTTTTTTGCCCGTTCAGAGCCAGGGAATCCCTACAAGCGATGGTTCGGGGGCGAATAGTCCTGGGAATCCGGCCGGCGGGAAAGCTGACCAGGAGGAGGAAGCAAGATGATCGAGCCATCCATTCTGTTGGTGGACGATGAGGCCTCCTTCGTGGAGACCATGGCCAAGAGGCTGGGCAAGCGGAATCTAACGGTGAACACCGCCCTCAGCGGCCAGGAGGCCCTGGATATTTTAGGCAAGGGCGGAGCCTCCAAGATCGACGTGGTGGTGTTGGATGTGAAGATGCCCGGTATGGACGGCCTGGAGACCCTGAAGGCCATCAAGCATAAGCACCCCACGGTGGAGGTGGTCATGCTCACCGGCCACGCCACGGTTGAGAACGCCATCGAGGGCATGAAGGGCGGGGCCTATGATTACCTGATGAAGCCCTGCGACTTGGAGCAGCTTTTGGCCAAGGTGGACGAGGCGGTGCAAAAGAAGCGCCAGCACGAGGCCAAGATCCTGGAGGCCAAGGTGAGGATGTATGCCCTGA
>JASFOZ010000064.1:0-13029 GCA_050116255.1 Desulfarculaceae bacterium | reverse complement strand
GGGAAGGGATTGGTAGGTTAGGACCATTTTGGATGCCTTAGGATCCTTGCGCCCTTTTTCGATCTCCTCGATTCTGACCTTGTAATGCCGCCCATTGCTGGACTTCACTAAAAAAACCAAATCTTTAACAATTTTAGCTTTGGGGATCTTCTTTTGCCATTTCAGATTATCGGGCAGCGAGGTCACATCATCCCAGGACTGGTCCTGCACAATAGCGACCTTGCTATCCTGCCCCTGGTGCTTCATGCCCCCAAATGAGGTCAGTCCAGCTATTTCTGGATCCCGCGGCTCCACCCACAAATCTCCAACAATCACCGCTCCCTTTCCCTGGCCCCTTGAGGGCACAGGAGAGGTCTTGTTTTCGTCCAGGGAAACAAAAGCCGCCGGATACTCGCCATAGCTGTTGCTGTCGACGGTGATTGACCGCGTTTCTGTCTCGGTCTTTGAATCGCAGGCGTTTACGGCAAGAATAAGAATCAGACCCACCAAGATCGCTACAGATGACTTTGCTCGGCAGTTCATTTTTCCTCCACAATCCTAAATCTAGATGATGCGGCAAGCGCCAGGCTGTAACCCATTCGTCCCCTGAGTTGGGCCCAAGAGCCCCCTAATTTTCCACCCCATCAGGGTTCAAAGACACTGTAAACCCCCGGTCAAAATAAATTTTCCTGAAAAGCCTGCTCAAACCACACATACCCTAAGTTCAAGTTATGATAATTTCTTTTTACTTATCCAGTCAATCCGGCTGGGTAAACAATCACGGTCGAAAGGCAAGAACTTGCTCCTTGAGCCCAAGGGACAAAACCTCTCATGAGTTCTCAGGCAAGGACATGTAAATACAAGTTAAATCAGTAAATACCGCTTTATGGGCACCATAAATTGTCCAAGAGGTGGTATCCACCTCGACTCAAATTGTGCTATTTTTGCTGTTGATGTATACAACTATGATACTGGTGATATCCTTACCCGGTCCACAGGTTATACTTGATTTTAATACACGATGCGTTCATTATGTCTGCGACGCCAAGACATATTATTTCAACGGGCGCGGCGCCCAAAGGCGGAGCCGACGTTAATATTAGTTTTTTGATGCAAAGGGATTCGCGGCATGAACCATGCCGAGCTATTCGCTGATTTAAGAAATAAAATCGTGTGGTTGGATTTGGAGCCCGAGAGCATTCTCAATCATGTTGAGTTGGCCAGGCACTATGGCGTAAGCCGCACGCCGATTGTGATAGCCCTCAACCGTCTCGAGGTGGAAGGCTGGGTGGTGCGTCACGGGACCCATTTTGTGGTGAGTCCTTTGACCCTGGACCGCATGCGGGACATCACCGAGTTACGCATGGTTTTGGAGCCCCAGGCCAACATATGGACAATGTATCGCATGTCCGGTGATAGCTTGGCCAAGTTGCACAGGATCAAGGACGAGATCGCAGCCTTGGACCCTGAGGCGGGTAACAAGGAGATCGTACGCTTGGACGTACGGTTTCACGAGTTGCTTTACCGGGAGTCCCACAACACCCAAGTGGGTAATTTACTGACCAACCTTTTGCATCATTACCTGCGCTTTTGGCTGGCCGCGGCCTACCGTATTGACAAGGACGCGTTTTTCTCCGAGGCCCTGGAGATAATCCGGGCGGTTGAGGAAAAGGACGAGGTGCGGCTGCGTGCCGCCAGTGCGGAGCACATTAAGGTTTCCTTGGACTTGGTGATGCGGGCGCCGGGCATGTGATGGCGCCTTGGTTTCATGGCTGAGGGCAACCAGATGTTTGACCGACGGCGGGATGACCAAATAGTAACTTTGAAAAAGAAAAGATCACATTTGCGGAAGCTTTTAGATTTTGGATAGTTTGCCCATGACAAAGATGAACAAAAAAGAGCGGGTGCAGGCAGCCTTGCAAGGTGCGGAGGTGGACAGAATCCCCATGAGCATTTGGCTGCACTATCCCCACAAGGATCAGGACCCCCGCAGCTTGGCTGAAACCCAGGTCCAGGTGTTGCGTAAATTCGATTATGACTTCATCAAAATGATGCCCTTTGGGCTCTACAGCGTTCAGGACTGGGGATGCAAGATCAAGATATTCGGCACGCCCCATAATCCGCCGGTGGTGGATGACCACGGAATCAAGGATGTGGAGGAATGGAAGGGCCTCAAAGAGCTGTCCGCCACCTACGGCACCTGGGGCAAGCAGTTGCAGCTCAGCCAATATCTGAGCAAGCTGCTCAAGGATGAAGTTCCCTTTATCCAGACCATATTCAGCCCTTTGACCACGGCCCGCAAGCTGGCCGGTGACCGGGTGTTTCAGGATATGAAGGAGCATCCCCAAATATTTCACCAGGCCCTTGAGGTCATCACCGCCACCACGGTCAATTTTGTCAAGGCCAACATCGAGGCAGGGGTGAGCGGTTTCTTTTTCGCCACCCAATGCTCCACCTATGACCTCATGGCAGACCAGGAGCACGACGAGTTCGGAAGAAAATACGACCTCATGGTATTTGAGGAGTTCAAGGATAAGACATTCTTCAATGTACTGCACATCCACGGCGACAACATCATGTTTGAAAAGCTTATGGATTATCCGGCCAATTGCCTGAGCTGGCACGACCGTTGGGTGTCCCCCAGCCTGGGCCAGGCGCGTAAGCTCACCGGCAAGTGTCTTTTGGGCGGTATCAATGAGAAAAAGGTGCTGGCTGTGGAAGGTGTGGATGTGATCCAGCGGCACGTTGCCGAGGCGGTAGAGGACGCGGGCAGAAAGGGCCTCATGATCGGTCCGGGATGCGTGGCCGACCCGCGCACGCCTGAGATCAACTACTTCGCCGCCCGCATGGCCTTGGAGCGGTTGTAGGCGGCTCTTGCCCAGGCTGTTTTGGTAGGCTAATCTTCTTCATCCCAAGCGGAGTACAGCCCTGGGCGCTGGTTGGGCGCAGGTAGTTCAAATACAAAGGTAACACTGCAACCTTAATAAGGAACAAAATCTGAGCATGAAAATTTCCTTTGAATTACGGTCATTTGGGCCATATGCAGCCGGCGGGATTTAATAGGTTCCGGCTGCTGCCCCCAAAGGACCGGATTGAATATATGCGGGTAAAAACCAATAACCAAAACAAAGAGAGAAACATCAACAAGGAGTAAACATGGCTAAAAAAAGCACTTTTTTATTTGTACTGGCTTTGGTGGCGATGTTGGGCTTCATGGTGAGTCCCGCGCTTGCCGGCCCCCAAAAGGGCGGAACCCTGGTGGTGGGCGGCGTGGTGGATTTGGTGGGTCTGGATCCCCACAAGGTCAGAGCCGAGTCATCGGTGAGATGGTTGAACTGCATCTATGAACGCCTGGTGGAAATGGACGAAAAATCCAATCCCATGCCTGGCCTGGCCAAGTCATGGACCATCAGCAAGGATGGCTTGACCTATACCTTCAAGCTCCGTAAGGGGGTCAAGTTCCACAACGGCCGGGAGATGACTGCCGACGACGTGATCTACTCTTATAAGCGCATGGCCAACCCCAAGACCGGCACCGCCTATGTGAGCCACATCAGAAATATCGCCAAGATGCGGGCGGTGGATAAGTACACCGTGGAATTCGTGATGAAAAAACCCACGGCCACCTTTATGATCTTCACGGCCAACCAGTCGGCCATCAACGCCATCGTGCCCAAGGAAGAGGTGGAAAAACAAAACGGCACCCTGAATCATCCCGTGGGCACAGGGCCTTATAAGTTCGTGGAGTATGTGCCGGATAAGCACATCATCATCGAGCGGTTCGACGGCTATGTACAGCCCGATATCCCCACCTCCGGTTCCGGCGGCAAAAAGCCGGCCTATCTGCAAAAGATCATCTACCGGCCCATCAAGGACTCGGCGGTGCGGAACATGGCCCTGAAAAAGGGCGAGATTCATTACGCCACCAGGATCGGTTGGGAGGAATTCGAGGAGATGGACAAGAATCCCAACGTGGTGGCCTATGAAGGCCCGGGCTTGTCCTATGTCTTTTTAGGCTTCGGGGTCAAAAAGGCCAAGAATCCTTTTATCAAAAAGGCCAAATTCAGGCAGGCCATCGGCTATTGCCTGGACCTGAAGGAGATCGTGGAAGGCGCCGTGTTCGGCCATTCCACGCCCAACCCATCGCTGGTGGGCGCCGCTTTGCCCTATTACAGCGATGTGCATAAAAAGGGCTATGGCCGCAATATCAAAAAGGCCAAGGCGCTTCTCAAAGAGGTCGGCTACGACGGTACCCCCGTCCGCCTGAGTGTGTGCAAACGCTACATCCAAACCTACAAAACCGCCATCGTGGTCCAGCAGATGTTGGCCGATGCCGGGATCAACGTAAAGATGGATGTTCTGGAATGGGCTGCTTTGTTGAGGGAGTTTAAAAACGGTGAGTATGACATGCAGTCCTTTGTGGCTTCGGCCGCGGCCGATCCCTCCCTGGCCATGCGCAGGGTCCATTCCAAGCGCAACTTTGCCGGATACAAGAACGAAAAGTTGGACGCCTTGGCGGAAAAGGCTGAGGTGGTCAATGATTTCAAGACGCGGAAAAAGCTCTACGAGCAGGTTCATATGATCATGCTGGAAGACGCTCCGGTGCTCAAGATATTTGATCATTCCGTGGCTCCGGCGGCCAGAAAGGAAGTCAAGGGCGTTTTGGTGTGGCCCCATACCGCCAACAACCGTTACTGGACCATGTGGCTGGAAAAATAACCCTAAACGGGGATGCAGACGGAGGAGAGCGATAGAGGCAGTGGGAGTTGATCCATGAAGATCTACATTTTAAAGCGCATCATCCAGGTCATTCCCATCCTTTTCTTGATCGCCCTTATGGTCTTTATCCTCCTCCGGCTCATCCCCGGCGATCCGGTCCTGGTCATGGTCGGCGACCAGGCCGAGCCGGGCGTGGTGGAGGCGCTCCGCCATGAAATGGGCCTGGACCAGCCGATCATGGCCCAATTCTTTTACTGGCTGGCCCATATCGCCAAGGGCGATTTCGGCAAGTCCATCATCTACCAGATGGACGTTTTGGATTTGATCTTCCAGCGCCTGCCGGTGACCTTGACTTTCGGCCTGTTCTCCACCCTTTTCGCTTTGTTTCTGGCCGTGCCCTCGGGGATCATCGCGGCGGTTCATCAAAACACCTACAAGGACTATCTTTTCACCCTGCTGGCGGTTTTCGGGGTGTCGGTTCCCAGCTTCTGGCTGGCTTTGATGTTTATCATCTTCTTTTCGGTGAAACTGGGCTGGTTTCCGGCCACCGGCTACGTATCTCCCTATACCCATTTTTTTGAGGGTATGAAATATCTGATTTTGCCCTGCGTGTCCCACGGAATCCTCACCGCGGCCATAATCGCCAGGATGACCAGGTCCACCATGCTGGAGGTGCTGCGCCAGGATTTCATCACTACGGCCAAGGGAAAGGGCCTGCCCAGGTACTGGATCGTTTACAAGCACGCCCTGAAAAACGCCTTTGCGCCGACTTTGACCATAATCGGCTTTCAGTTGGGCAATGTCCTGGGCGGGGCGGTGATAACCGAAACCATCTTCACCTTACCCGGCCTGGGACAGCTTATATATCATTCCATCGGCCAGCGGGACTATCCGGTGATCCAGGCCTGTATCCTTCTGACCGCGGTGGGTTTTGTGTTCATTAATCTGGTTGTGGACCTCATGTACTGTTATTTCGACCCCAGAATTTCTTATGAGAATGAAAGCTAGTGTTTTTTAAGCGTTTAAGGCGAAATAAGCTGGCCGTGGCCGGTGCGGTGATGCTCCTGTTCCTGGTTTTCGTCGCTCTGACAGCCCCTTTGCTGGCCACGCACAGCCCATATAAATTGAGCATAAAGAACCGCTTGAAGCCGCCCAGCCTGAATCATTATTTCGGCACGGATTCATTCGGCCGGGACCTTTACAGCCGGGTGGTGTACGGCACCTCCATCGCCCTGAAGGTAGGTGCCTTGTCGATCACCTTCGCCCTGGTGACGGGCGTTATCATCGGCCTGTTCGCCGGTTATTTCCGGGGAATTGTGGACACCATAGTCATGAGGGTGATGGACGCCATTTTGTCGTTTCCCACTATCCTCTTGGCCATAGGCATCATGGCCATTTTGGGCTCGGGGTTCATCAACCTGATGATAGCCCTGGGACTGGTTTACGTACCCCGCTTCGCCCGGGTGGTCCGTTCCTCGGTTTTGTCCATCAGGGAGAAGGAGTACGTGGAGGCGGCCCGGATAACCGGCTGCGATCATTTGACCATCATGTTCTCTCATATTCTGCCCAATTGTTGGGCTCCGGTCATAATCCTGGCCACCATATCCTTTGGCTACGCCATTCTGTGGGAGGCGGCTTTGTCCTTTCTGGGCCTGGGCGCGCCGCCGCCTTCGCCCAGTTGGGGAAGCCTTTTATCAGAGGGCAAGGAGTTCATGACCAAGGCGCCCTGGATGACCTATTTCCCGGGCATAGCCATCGCCATCGCGGTTTTGGGACTGAACCTTTTGGGCGACGGGTTGCGCGATGTTTTGGACCCGAGGTTGAAAGAGTGAGCAGCGAACCGGGACAGCTGGTGGTGGAAGATCTCCACACCCACTTCTACACCCTGGCCGGGGAGGTCAAGGCTGTGGACGGCGTCAGCTTTGAGCTGCCCCGGGGCGAAAGCCTGGGCATTGTGGGCGAATCCGGGTGCGGCAAGTCGGTCACCGCGCAATCGGTGATGCGCATCGTTCCAGACCCGCCGGGCAAGGTGGCCTCAGGATCAATCAGGTTCAAGGGCAGAGAGCTTTTGACTCTGTCCGAAGCAGAGATGAACAAGATAAGAGGCAACCAAATCGCCATGGTCTACCAAGAGCCCATGACCTCCCTTAATCCCGCATTCACCATAGGCAACCAGGTGGGAGAGGTTTTTCGCTTCCACAAGGGCCTGCCCAAGAAAGAGGCGGAACAAAGGGCGGCCGAGGCCCTGAGAATGGTGGGCATCCCGGACCCGCACAAGAGGCTTTTGGACTATCCCCATCAGCTTTCGGGCGGCATGCGCCAGCGGGTCATCATCGCCATGGCCATTGCCTGCGACCCGGATATCCTCATCGCCGATGAACCCACTACGGCCATAGACGTGACCATCCAGGCCCAGATCCTGGACCTGATACTTAGCCTGAAGGAGCGGCTGGGCATGTCCCTTATGTTGATAACCCACGACCTGGGCGTGGTGGCCAACATAGTCAAAAGGGTTATGGTGATGTATGCCGGGTCGGTAGTGGAAACAGCCGGGGTGGAGGAGATATTCTCTAACCCACGGCATCCCTATACCAGGGGTTTGTTCACCTGCATCCCCAGAATCGGAAACAGGGTGAAGTCGTTAAACGAAATATCCGGCACCGTGCCCAATCTTTTGTCTCTGCCCAGGGGCTGCAAGTTTTCCAACCGCTGCCAGGAGGTGATGGACATCTGCCGCGAGCAAAGGCCGCCGCTTTTTAAGACCGGCGAAGATCATCATTCCCGCTGTTGGCTGGAGAAGGCCTGAAAATGTCCGAATCCATCCTACAGGTCCAAGGCCTGAAAAAATATTTCCCCATCCGGCGGGGGCTGTTCTCCCGGGTGGTGGGCCACATAAAGGCCGTGGACAGGGTGGATCTCGCCATTAATGAGGGCGAGACCCTGGGCCTGGTGGGCGAGTCCGGCTGCGGCAAGACCACCATCGGCAAGACCCTGATCAGGCTGTATAGGCCCAACGGCGGCAGGGCCCTGTATGACGGGCTTGATCTGGTGGAACTCCAGCCCCGGGATATGAAAACGCTCTGGCAGCGCATGCAGATCATCTTTCAGGACCCCTACTCCTCACTCAATCCCCGCATGACCGTGGCCAAGATCGTGGGCGATCCCTTGAGGCGCTTCGGCCTGGCGCCGCCCAAGCAGATCAAAGAGGTGGTGGCCGAGATAATAGAGAAGATGGGCCTGAACGCGGAACACCTGGACCGCTATCCCCATGAGTTCTCCGGCGGGCAAAGGCAAAGGATAGGCATTGCCCGGGCCCTGGTGGGCCGCATGCTCACAGAATACCCCAAGATGATCATCTGCGATGAGCCGGTCTCAGCCCTGGACGTCTCCATTCAGGCCCAGATATTAAACCTCATCAATGAACTCAGAAATGAATATAATCTCACCCTGCTTTTCATCTCCCACGACCTAAGCGTGGTGGAGCACGTTTCAGACAGGGTGGCGGTCATGTACCTGGGACGGATCGTGGAGCTGGCCGACCGGGACGAGCTTTATAAAAATCCCCTGCATCCCTATACCCAGGCCTTTTTGTCGGCCGTACCCCCTCCCGAACCGGTAGCCGGGTCCTTGCAGAACCGGGTCATATTAAAGGGCGACGTGCCCAGCGCGTCCCAGCCTCCGGCCGGGTGTCATTTCCGCACCCGCTGCCCCCGGGCCGTGGAGCGCTGTGGCCGGGAATATCCTGATCTAAGGGAGGTGGGTCCCGGCCACAAGGTGGCCTGCCATCTGGTGTGATGAACAAGCTGAATATCGGGCGGATGTCATGGAATATCTCATAGAGGGAGCCGAAGTTTACACCTTTTGGACTGAACAGCCCCGGGCCGAGGCCCTGGTGGTGGAATCCGGTTTGGTCAAGGCCGTGGGGTCGAGAAAGGAATTGGCCGGCCGGTTTCCCGGGGCCCGGCGCATACCTGCGGACGGCGCCGCCCTGGTCCCGGCCTTTAACGACAGTCATTGCCACATCCTGTACACAGGGATGGATTTGGCAAAGGCCGACCTCAAGGGCGCAGCCACCAATCAAGAGATCATGGCCCGGCTGGGGGGGTTCGCCCGTAATAACCAGGACCGGTTTTGGATATTCGGGGTGGGTTATGATCAGAACATCTTGCCCGCAGGACGTCATATCACCCGGGCGGAGTTGGATCAGGTCTCAAGGGACAAGCCCGTATTCATCAAGCATACCTCGGGCCACTGCGTGGTGGCAAACTCCAAGGCCCTGGAGCTGTCCGGTGTAGACAGCGGCACACCTGATCCCCCAAACGGCCTGATACTCAGAGACAAGGCCGGTGAGCCCATTGGCGTGCTCCTGGAAGGGGCGCGGTTGCTGGTGGAGGAACATATACCCAAGCCCACCATTCCCGAGATGACCGATGCCATAAAGCTGGCCGCCGAGCGCATGGCCTCGCGGGGCACGCTTGCGGCCACGGACTGCTCCTTTGGCCGCTATGGGCTTTGGGACGAATGGCAGGCCTATGTAAACGCGCTTAAGCAGGGGGCGCCCATCAGTATTACCCTGATGCCCAGGGTGGCCATGGCCGAGCCGGAAGGCTGGCTGAAGAGAGCGGACGTCAACCTGCCTCAAGGACATCCCAACCTCCGGCTGGGCGCCATGAAATTTTTTCTGGATGGCGCGGTGCTTCCCAGGACAGCCGCCTTTAAGGAGCCATATGCCGACGGCTCCCAGACCACGGTGATGATGTATAAGCCCGATGACTTCAAGCGGCTTTTCTCGGCCTGCCATCAGGGGGGCTGGCAGATTGCCACCCATGCCATAGGCGACGCTGCCATTGAGCTGGTGGTGGACGCGGCTGAGGAGGCCCAGGCGGCCCAGCCCCGGCCCCAGGCCGACCACCGCATCGAACATTGCATGATCACCAGCCCGGAGGTGATACAGAGGATGAGCAGGCTGGGCCTGATCGCGGCAGCTCAACCGGAGTTCATTTACCACTTTGGTGATAAATACTATGGGGCCCTGGGAGACAGGGCCTATCAGGCCATGCCCTTTCGGAGCTGGCTGCAGGGCGGGGTAAGGGTCGCCTTTGGCTCGGATCAGCCGGTTGTGGATCACGACCCCATCATCGGTTGGCGGACGGCGGTGAACAGACTGACCTGCCAGGGCCAGG
This sequence comes from Desulfarculaceae bacterium, assembly GCA_050116255.1. Taxonomy (GTDB): domain Bacteria; phylum Desulfobacterota; class Desulfarculia; order Desulfarculales; family Desulfarculaceae; genus JASFOZ01. The sequence goes on along the minus strand of JASFOZ010000064.1, from coordinate 3,148 downwards.
TCATCGGTCCCCAGGAAGGCCTGCACCCCCTGACCGCCCTCAGGTGCTTCACCTTGGAGGCGGCCTTGGCCGGAAAGGATGAAGAACTCGGCATGCTGGCCCCTGGCAAGAAGGCTGATTTCGCAGTGCTATCGCACCAGCCGGAAAATATCCTTGATGAGCAGATGAAGGTTGTGGCCACCAGCCGGGACCTCATCAAGACTTTATAGCTGTTAACAGGCTGCATAAGCCGGAAAAATACCCGGCCGGATGCAGCGGATAATCATAAAGGACATAACAAAAACCGCAAAGAAAATGGCTTAATTCAGTCTGGGGCAGCCTGGTTCCAGGTGCGATTCAGATTAACACCTGTCTTGATTGTAGGAGTATGAGGATGAGCAACTCGGAATTCGAAAGCATCTATCAAGAGCATTTTTCCCCGGTTTTGGCCAAGGCCACGGACCTGGTCATAGAAAGAGGCGAGGGCCCCTATCTTTATACCGTGGAGGGAGAGCGCTATCTGGACCTGGTGCAAGGCATTGCGGTCAACGCCCTGGGCCATTGCCATCCCGCCCTGGTGGAGGCGGCCGCCAGTCAGTTCAAACGCATAGCGCAGCCTTCCTTAAACTTGGTTAGCGTGCCCAGCATCCTGGAGCTGGGGTCGGAATTAAGCCGTCATACCCCCGGCGACCTGGACATGTTTTTTTTCGCCAACAGCGGGGCCGAGGCGGTGGAAGGGGCCTTGAAACTGGCCCGGTATGTGACCAGGCGCTGCTCGGTCATCGCCTTCCGCGGGTCGTTTCACGGACGCACTATGGGCGCCATATCAGTGACCGCATCCAAATCCGGTTTCCGGCAGCACTATGCGCCCTTTGTGCCTCAGGTATATTTTGCGCCCTATCCCTACTGCTTCCGTTGTTCCTTTAATCAAAAACCGGACTCATGCGGCTTGGAGTGCCTGGCTTATCTCAAACAGGATTTGGATTATTACATCCCGGCGAATGACGTGAGCGCGGTTTTGTTCGAGCCGGTGCAGGGCGAGGGCGGCTACATCACCCCGCCGCAGCGCTATGTGGATGAACTGCAGGCGCTCTGCCAAAAGCACAACTGGCTTTTCATCGCCGACGAGGTTCAGACCGGCATGGGCCGTACCGGCAAGCTGTTTGCCTGCGAACACTTCGGGATCAAGCCGGACATTCTCTGCCTGGGCAAGGCCATTGGAGGCGGTCTGCCCTTGTCGGTGGTTGCCTCGCGCAAGGAGATCATGGGGCAATGGCCGGCAGGGGCGCACGGCAGCACCTTTGGCGGGCATCCGGTGGCCGCGGCCGCGGCCTTGGCGCTTCTTAAGATCGTGAGTCAGCCGGAATTTCTGGCGGATGTCCAGGCAAAGGGCCTCAAGTTCCGCCAGGGCCTCAAGGAACTGCAGGCGAAAAACGCCGCCATCGGCGACGTGCGGGGGATCGGTCTCATGAACGCGGTGGAGTTGGTTACTCCTGACGGCGCTCCTGATCCGGATTTGGTTAAACAGGTGGTGGCCAAACTGAGGGAGAAGAAGATACTGGTGCTAAATTGCGGTGTTTATGCGCAGGCCCTGCGCTTTATCCCCCCGCTGAACATTGAGGATGACCTGCTCATGAGCGTGGTCGGCGCCCTTGCCGAAGCCCTTGGCTAAAGGGCAGCCTGTTTGTTGTAAGATCCCCTGGCGGGTGGTTGATAGACCATGCAGAAAAAGTGCTGGTGAGTAATAAGAGTAAGGATTTGCTGGGGGGAATCCTATAAAAGGGAGCCGGGGAATTTACCCGGATCGCCTATCTGTCCGGTTACTCTGATGGTCCCAAAGAAAGCATGATGCCCGAAAGATGCCCGGTCGACCGGTTTGCCGGCGGTGGGTGTCTGATTCTGCGGGTAACATTCATTTTCTTCGGAAGAAATACCCAAACAGATTTCCCTGCTCGGTTCATACTGGTGGCCGCCGTTAATCCCTGTCTTTGTGTTCACCCTGCCGTAAAAACCATAAAGCATCCCAAACAAGTTGATGATTTTTAAATCATAAACAGTCTTCAAGAGAATATTTCACGTCCTTTTGACCCCTATTTCACGCTTTTTTTACGGCCGGCCTGTCAAGTTAGGCGTCATCAGCCTTAAAGAATAATCTGCAGGAATGGATTTTAGATGTCATCCGCTTATTAAACGAGGTTCGTAAACATGAGAATGGATCATTACGCAAAAAGATATGTGATGGCTTTATTAACTTTGTGCCTGTTCTTGCTGCCAGGCTCCACAACCACCGCCCTGGCCGACGATATAGGAGAGCCCATTCGCCAACTGATCGATAAGGAGTTCCCTGGTGCTGTCATAAAAGAAACAAGGCAGGGAACACTTAAAGGCCAATTGGTCACTGAAGTTGAACTAACCTCTCAGGATGGAACTGATTATGAAGTAGTTATATCGGACAAAGGCGAGATCCTACACGTAGAAGAGGAAAAAGGATTGCCCTTAATCGGAGGTGAATTGAGCCTAGGTGTAGCGCTCCGCATGGAAAGGGACATCTATAAAGGTGTGAAAACGGAGTATAAGGCGGTGCCTTTTTTTAGATACGCCTACGATGATGATCGCTTCAAAATTGTTGCCTACGACAGCATAGACGCCACTTTTAAGGTGATCAAAACAGATAGGTTTGCCATCGCTTTGCGAGGTTCTCTTGATCTTAACGAAGGCTATAACCCCGATGATAGCGATTTCCTAAAAGGCATGGATAAGTTGGATACATTATATGGTGTCGGTTTGGAGATTGAGTGGAATTATGCTGGCTTTTGCGCCGCCCTGGAGGCTTTGCAGGACATCAGCGGTGAGCACGATGGACAACAGGTTGAATTGGCTTTGCGTTATCCGTGTAATGTAGCAGGCTTTAAAATACGTCCGGAGTTGAGCATTACCTGGATGAGCGATGAGGCAGTTGACTACTTTTATGGCGTGTCCACAGCGGAAGCACGTGCCGATCGTCCTGCGTATTCACCTGAATCAAGTTATGAAATCGAGGCTGAATTGCTTATTCAGCGTCCACTTTTCGGCAACTTTTTTATCCTCGGAATCATAGGCTTTACTATGTATGGTAGTGCAATCACCGACAGCCCGATAGTGGATAAGGACTATGGGATCGAGGGTGCCA
>JASFOZ010000063.1:0-13136 GCA_050116255.1 Desulfarculaceae bacterium | reverse complement strand
TGGCCTGGCTTATGCCCGGGAGGCGGGAACCGATATTAGTAACAATCTCTGAGGTGATCTTTTCAATCACCTGCTTGCGCCTGGCCTCAATACTTATATTGACCTGGTCGCTCGGGGCTGGTTGCGAAGTTGCGCGGGTCCTGGCCAGGCGCTGCCCGCGACTTAGCTGTTTGGCATAAGTTCGCAGGATATTTTGTACTTGAAATGACGTAATCGCCATCGCCTATACATCCCTTCATATGATGCATCGGCACATTACCTATAGAACTTTATAGTTTTTTTCTGACCAGGTCAATTTTTCAAAAGGATCAACTGAATCTTGCAGCTTCTTAGAGGGTACTGGTATAATTTTTTTGCGATACGAATAACTTAAAACCGGGCCTTTGCCCTATGCACGCCAGGGCCGCAAACAATACGCTTTATCTACCCACCATTGGTCTGGGTGACGCTGAAGTCAACCCAGCCATCTCCAGTATTGATGCGCAGCCCGAACCTCTTTCCGTGACCTCCCACTCTGTGCGTTTCAGTACCCGCCTGTTTTCTTTAGATTTTTCCTGGCAGCGCACTGAAACCGCCACCCCGCCGCCCAAAGCGGACAAGGCTCGGGCCCTGCCGGCCCAAAAACGCCGGCAAGGGGGGGCGGCCAGATCGCCCAGCTTCCAGGAGGTGTTCAGGCGGCTGCAACTTGCCAGCCTGCTCACCCTGCCCACACGGCCCCGCAGGCCAAACCAGTTTTTGGGGCCTGCCCAGGATCCAGAGGCGGGTTTAAGCCCATCTCCGGGATGGGCCTGCCGGGCGTATCATAGCGCCGCCGGGACCGGCACCACCAGTGCCGACCGTCACTACACAGCTTGATCGGCCCCTACAAGGGTAAACTTAAACTTCTGCCGCCTGTTTTTGCCCGGCACAATTTGCCCTGATTTCGCCTTAAAGGCGCCTTGCCGCCTAACCTGTCTATATCATCCGGAAATTTAAGCTCATTTTCCCCCTAGCTCTGGCACAGCAGTTGCAAACCATGGCCCTGGGGAAAAGTTATGTCCTGAGCACGTCTCCAGTGGAGGTGGCTTTGTGCGCGTATTGATTCTGGGCAGCGACTATTTGGCTCCAACCCTGAGTGGTTTGGGTCTGGAGGTTTTCACCTGCGGACCCCAAACAGGGGCGGATCTGCATCTTGACGATTGGGACCCAGACTATGATCAGATCAGTAAGTTGCTAAAAAATAAGGGCATTAAGGTGGACGCTTCCATAGTGAGCGATAATGTGGGCAACCGCCAATTGCCCACCGGCCTGTGGGCGGCCCCTGGGGTAACGGTTTTTTACGGTGTGGACTCCCCCTTAAACCGCTTCTGGCAGATGCCCTATGCCCGGCTTTTTGACCTGGCCTTTGTGGACCAGCGCCAGGAGGCGGCAGATCTGGCCCGCCAACACCCCCAGGCCCATTGGCTGCCCGTGGCTGTGGACCCGGCCCTATATGAAGGCGAGATCCCGGCCAGGCAAAGGCCCGGGGTCTGCTTTGTGGGGGTGGTGGACCCCAGGGTCAGGCCCAAGCGCTCGGCAGTGCTGGAGCAGGTGTCGCGCCGGGCCCAGCTGACCATAAAGGGCGGCCGCCGCCAAAAATGGTACCCCACCCAGGAGGCGGCCCAGCTCTACCGCAGCTATCAACTGGTTCTGAATGAAAATCTTTTTCCCGGGGTGACCACCAGGCCTTTGGAGGGGATGGCCTCCGGCGGGGTGGTCTTGAGCGAGGCTGCCCCCGGGGATATGGATCTTTTGTTCAAGGAGCACCAGCATCTGGGTTTCTATGGCCCTGAAGACTTAGAGCAAAAGCTTGAGCTTTATTTGCGTGATGAGGCCTTAAGGCAACGGGTGCGGGAGCAGGGCCGGGAACTGGTCAGGAGTGAGCACGGCCTTAGAAATCGTGCCCAGGAAATTGTAAATAAAATCAAGATAATAATGGAAATACCCCAGCAGCAGCGCCCCCGGGCGCAAAAGGGCGAGGCCCTGCGCCTGGAGGGCGAGGCCCTGCTCATGGCAGGCCTGCGCTGGCCCGCAAAAGGGGGTCCCCAGCGCCTTCTGCGGGCAGCGGGACGCCTGGCCGCCGCCTTTAATGACGGCGCCGAACCCCTGGCCGCCTCCAGGGCCGCGGGCCTGGCCCAGGTGGCCCTGGACCGGCCTGATCTGGCCCTGGTCCCTCTGGACCGCAGCGCCGAGCTGGGCAATGCCGCTGACCGGCTTACCTGGGGCATGGCAGCCTGGATGGCCGGTCGCCAGGGCCTGGCCAGGCAGATTTTTGCTAAAGGCGGCGGCGCTGAGCCCAGGCTGTCCGGCTCGCCCGGGCAAGGGGAGTTTCACCTTGGTGCGGCCAAGCTGCTGCAAGGGGCGGGCAGGGACATGACTCCCGGCTTCACCCGCCGGCGTCTGGCCCCGCCCTTTTGGGGAGCCTTGGAGCATCTGTTGGAGGCGGTGTCCCTGGACCCGGATTTGGCTCCGGCCTGGGAGATGCTGGGCGATGTGATGCTGGCGCGGGGGGCCGCCATTGAGGCCCATCCCTGCTTTCAAAAGGCCAGGGCCCTTGCAGAACGGCCTGAATTGGCCGCCAAAGAACAAGAGGCGGCCCGGAAAGGATACCTATCTTGAGCGCACCCTTGGACATAAGCGAAGACGGAAGATGCCTGCTGGGCGGGCAGACCCTGCATCCGGCCGCAGACCCGCTGCAATCGGCCAAAGATGACCTGAAGGAGTTGCTCCAAGGAGCAGGGCCCGACGACCTTCTGGTCCTGGCCGGGTCTGGCCTGGGTTGGCATGCCCGGGCGGTGCTGGAGAGTAAGGGCAAGCCCCAGACGGTGATCTATGAACCTGAGGCCAAGCGCCTGGCCATGATGCGCAGCTTGGGGCCTTCCCTGCCCGGGTTGACCATCGCCGAGACCAGGGAGCAGCTGGTGGATTTTTTGGGCAAGCGCATGGTCTATGGGCGGCTGAGCCGGGTGGCGGTCTATGCCCCCCATGCCTACTACCAGATGGCCCCTGAGGTGGTGAGTACGGCCAAGGAGTTGGTCAGCCAGACCCTCAGCCGGGGACAGGTGGATAAAAACACCCGCCAGCTCAAGGGCGGGCTTTGGCGGCAAAACCTGGCTGTTAATTTCCGACAGATACTCAACCTGCCCGACCTGACCCTGTTGGCCGGGGCCCTGGCCGGCGTACCCGCCGTGATCGTGGGTGCGGGTCCTTCCCTGGATCAAAGCCTGCCCCATCTGCGGGGAGTTCGGGAGCGGTCCCTGGTTATGGCCGCGGCCTCGGGCCTGGGGCCCCTGTCCGGGGTGGAGGTGGCGCCGCACCTGGCCCTGGCCCTGGAGGGCAAAGACGAATCACGCCAGTTCCAGGGCGCGGACATGGCCAAGACTTTGTTGGCCGCCAGCACCAGCGGCCACCCCAACCACTTTGAGTTATGGCCGGGGGTGAAAGGGCTCTTTCATCTGGACCCCTGGGTGGCGGCCCTGGCCGGGGCGGGGCAGGCCCTGCCCAACGGAGGCCACGCCACCAGCGCCGCCTTTTCCCTGGCGGTGTTGTGGGGCTGCGACCCCATCATCCTGGTGGGCCAGGACCTGGCCTACAGCAAAGGGCGCATCCACGCCGAGGGACGTCCCGGCGGTGAGGATGAACAGCGGCCCCCCCAGGTCAGCGTACCTGCCATCGGCGGCGGAGAAGCCCAGACCTCGGAGGTCATGCTCAGCTATATCGGCTGGTACCAGGAGGCGGCCGCTTTCATGAAAAAGCGCTTTCCCCGGACCAGAATAATCAACGCCACCCAGGCCGGGGCCCTTTTGTCCGGGTTCGAGCATGAACCCTTGCCTGAGGCCCTGGCAAACCTGCCCAGCCTGGGGGATGGCCTGGAGTCCCTCAGTCAGGCCGTGACCAGGATCCCCACCCCCCGGCCCGGTCCGGTACTGCAGCGCCTGGCCCAGGCCCGGATCCAGCTGCGGGCGGCCCTGGCCGATATTCCGGCGATGGGCCTGGAGGCGGTGATAAAAAAGGCTCCCGCAAATTCAACGGTGGCGGCGGCATTGGCCGATCTGCCCGCCGAGGCCGGCCCCGCCCAGGCCGAGGACGCTGTTAAGCATATGCTGGAGACTATCAGAGAGATGGCAGAGGGACTGTATGCCTGAGCCAACCCTGGGGCTCATAATGATTCTGCGCAACGAGGCCGCCAACCTGGGGCGTTCCTTGGCGCCGGTGGCCTCTTGCTTTGACCAAGTGGTGGTGGTGGACACCGGCTCTGAGGACGGCACCCCGGACCTCTGCCGCCGGATGGGGGCCAACGTCTTTGACTATGAGTGGGGCCATGATTTTGCCGCAGCCCGCAATTTTTCCATTGCCCAGGCCAGCGCGGACTGGCTGTTCTGGCTGGATGGGGACAATGCCATAACCCCCCAGGATGTTGTTGAGCTGCGCCGGGTCATCTCCAGCAGCCGGGGTGAGGCCATCCTCTGGGCCCTGGAGAAGGTGGAGCCCCAAGGGGGGCGGCTCTGGCAAAAACGCTGCTTCCCCCGCAGCCCGCAGGTCCGTTTCCAAGGCCGGGTGCACGAGCAACTTGTCCACCCTCCTGAGTGGCCCGCCCTGGCCACCAATGTGATTGTGCGCCACTGGGGCTACTGCGATCCGGAGCAAACCAAGGCCAAGGGCCTGTATTACCTTGAATTGTTAAACAAATCCCTGCAAGAGGACCCCGGGGACTTTTACAGCCATTTCCAGATAGCCCGCTGCTATTTGAACCTGCGCCATTTCAAGGATGCTTCTGATCATCTGGCCCAGGTGGCTGCTGACCTTGGGGCTCGGGATAAAAACCCCCAGCTCTGGGTGCATGCCCATATCCTCAGGTCACGGGTCTACGTGCGCATGGGGCTGAATGAAGAGGCGGCCGCCATCTTGGATCAGCTGCTCGCCCAAGACCACCTCAGGGGTTTGGCTCACTATGAAAGAGGGAGGCTGGCCTATTCCCAGGGAGACTGGCTGACCGCGGTCAGGCATCTGGACCAGGCGGTGAACCTGGGGCTGGCTCAGCCGGTGGTGGACCTGGACCCGGAGAGGACTATGTTTCAGGCCGATTATTTCCTGGGCCGGGCCCTATACCGCCTGCAGCAATACCCCCAGGCGGCGGCGGCCATGATCCGGGCCGTGTCCCGGCAGCCGGGCAACCTGGCGGCGCGCAACGACCTGGCCCGTATCTTCGCTGAGATGGGTCATCTGGATCAGGCCCGGGAGCAGCTTAACCTGGCCCTGAGCATCAGGCCCCAGGACCGGCAGGCCAGCCGGCTTCTTAAGAAACTGGATGAGGCGGCATGAATAAGAGCCCGTTGCACATAGGCTTTGTCACTGACGGCGAACCCTTTGACGGGGCCTCGCCCGAGGAAAGGGCCCTGGGCGGCTCTGAGACCGCCATGGTCCAGATCGCCCGCGCCCTGTGCCGCCGGGGGCATGAGGTCCAGGTCTTTTGCCGCTGCCCCCGCCCGGGGATGTATCAGGGGGTGCGCTACCGCCACCACCAAGACCTGGTCAGGGCGGCGGCGGAAGAGCGCTTCTCCGTGCTGGTGGTGAGCCGGTTCTCGGCCGCATTCACCCTGCCTTTGCAGGCCGGGCTCAGGGTTCTTTGGAACCATGACATCCTGGACAAACCCGCAGCCTTGCAAGAACACCTGGATCAGGTGGACATCTGCCTGGTGCTCAGCCGCTTTCACGCCTGGGATTACTCCCAGCGCCTGCCTGAGTGCGGTCCCAAGCTGGTCACCACCAGAAACGGACTGGATCTGCCCCTTTTGGCCAAGGCATCCCAGGGGGTCAGCCGCCAGCCCCTCAAGGCCACCTACGTGTCCCGGCCGGAGCGAGGCTTAAAGTTATTACTCGAAGATATCTGGCCCCGGCTGCGGGCAGAGATTGAGGATCTGGAGCTTGAGATCTGCGGCTACCAGGTCAGCCAGACGGAAATTCATCCCAAAATCAAAAGGGAATACGAATACATAGATAAATTGATCGCCCATAGCCCTGGTGTGGAGGTCTTGGGCGCCTTGGCCAAGGCCGATTATTACCGCCACCTGGCCTCCTGCCAATGCGTTTTGTACCCGTGCGTATTCCCTGAGATTTCCTGTATCGCCGCCCTGGAGGCACAGTCTGTGGGCACCCCAATGGTAACCAGCGATGAGTTTGCCCTGCGCGAGACGGTGCTCACCCCTCAATTCCGGATTCCAGGCCGCCCCGGCTCCAGCGAATATATACAGGCCTATGTGGAACAGGCCCTGGAGGTGTTCCGCCGTCCCCAGGAGGCCCTGGACCTGGCGGCCCAGGCCCGGGATCAAATCTGGAAGCGCTACGATTGGGACCTGATCGCCGCCGAATGGGAAGCCCTGTTTAGGCAAAGGCTTGAGCAGCGCATTCAAAGCCAGGCCCTGGAGGTGGCGGCCAGCCTGCTCCTCAACGGCGACCGGCAGGCGGCCCAAAGCCTGGTGCAACGGCCCCTGACCGTGCCCCCGGAAGGGCCCGCCCCTGAGGACCCGGAAGAGGGCGGCCTTTTGGATCATTTGGCAGCAACCGTCAAGGACGCCCTGGCAGAGAGGGCCGAAACAGCCAGAGTGGGGGTGATGTCCGCTGACCAGGGGCGCACCGCCCAGGCCCTGGCCGGGCGGCTGCAAGGCGTGCAGGTGGAGGAGCTAGAGGATTCGGACCCGCCCCAGGCCCGGTATGACCTGGTGCTTATCCGGGACCGCCTGGAGCGGGAAGCCCGGCCCCAGGAGCTGCTCAGCCGGGCCCTGGCCTGGTGCTCACCCCAAGGCTGGCTGGCCCTCTGCGTGGCCAGCGGTGCCTGGCCTCTGATCAGGCCGGGCCACCTGGGCCGCCTACATGACCTGGGCCGGCGGGAGCTGGAAAGACTGCTGCCCCGGCGCCGGTTGAAGCTGGATTATCTTCCCCGGGGCCTGGTGGGGTGCGGCCCGGTGCGTTACTTTGCCGGGCGTTGGCTGGCCCTGGCGCCGGCCACAGGGCCGCAACCCATGCCCCTCAAGCTGGAGTCCAAGCTCTGGCAGGCGCAGCCCGCCCCGGCTGAGGTGCTAAAGGAGGTGCAGCATGCCGGCCTGGTCTGAGAGGGCTCCTTCCCTGCCCGAGCCCGGCCCCAGCCGCCGCACCCGCTCCCAGGAGGTGGTGGTGGTGCAGATGGCCCGGCTGGGCGACTTTCTGCAGACAACCCCCCTGCTGGCCGCATTGAAAAGCAGCCGGCCCCAGGCCAGGCTGACCTTGCTGGTCCAGCCCGCCCAGGCGCCCCTGGCCCGGGCCTGCTCCTATGTTGATCAGGTGCTCACCCTGGACCCGGCTCATCTCGAAGACGCGGCCCGCTCCCCGGAGCCGGTGCCCTTGCGGCTGGCCCGCATAAAGGGACTGATGGAACCCATCTGGTCCCGGCCAGCGGACGAGGTCATCAATCTGAACCTGAGCGCCCACGCGGCCCTGGCCGCCGCCGGCTGGGAAGGCGCCCGCCTGCGGGGCTGGCGCATGCGCAGCCAGGGTGAAGGACTAAGGGGAGAGCCCTGGACCCCCTTTATCATGGGTCTGGTCCGCGACCGCCGCCTCACCCGCCTGCATTTGTGCGATATCCTGGCTTCCTATGCCGAGCCCGCCCGGGCGCCCCTGACCCGGCTGGACTACCATTTGGATCAAAAGGCCCTGGAAGGGGCCGAGAAGCTGCTGCCCTCAAACTGGCCCCGGGTGGCGTTGCAACTGGGCGCCAACAACGACCTCAGGCGCTGGCCCCTCAGCCGTTTCGCCGATTTGGCCCGGGGCCTGATGGAGCAAGGCATATCCGTGGTCCTGGTGGGTTCCTATGCAGAACGCATCCTGGGCCGCCGGCTCAAGCGGGAGCTGGGGCCCGGCGGTGAAGACATAATTGACCTCATGGGCCGGACCGGCCTGCCTGATTTAGCCGGAGTCCTGGCCGGCTGCGAGCTGATGGTATCCTCGGACACCGGCAGCCTGCACCTGGCCACGGCCCTGGGCGTCAAAGTACTGGCGCTTTATATGGGCCCGGCCCAGGCCCATGAGACCGGACCCTATGGTAACGGCCATCTGGTGCTCCAGGCCCGGGACCAGTGCGGCCCTTGCTCAGAGAACAACCCCAGCTGCCAGGGCAAGGCACCCTGCCGCCGGCTCATAAGCGCCGGACAGGCCCTTAAAGCGGCCCGCGTTATCCTGGAAGGGCTTTCAGCGGCAGAGGCTTCGCAAAGATTGGACCTGCCCCCGGGTGTGGAGCCCCTGGGCGGCGTTATAGACGGTTTTGGGCAACGCTATCAAAACCTCAAGCCCTTGCCCTTTAGCACCGGCACTGCCCTGGCCTTGGCCCTGCGTCAGGCAGGGCGGGTGCTCCTGCGTCCGGCCTTTGAGGCGGATGCCTCCCAGTGCCGAGACGAACTCTGCCAAGAGCACCTGCCTCCGGATCTGGACCAGGCCAAGGAGGTGGCCGGCCTGGCCCGGGGAGCGGAGCAATTAAGGGCCGCTGCCCAGGCCGGGGACGCCCCGGCAGCAGGGCGAATCCTGAGTTGGGCCCCGGGTTTGAGGCCCTTGGGGGATCTGGTGGGGCCTGAGGCTCCGCCACGGCTGGCCCAGGCCTGCCAGGCCGCCGCCGAGGCATTGGCCCAGGCGGCATGCCGCTGACCGTCCCGGGAGTTGGTATGATTGTTGCTTTATAAACCTTAAGGAATACATGCTATTTTCGGAAACCTTATGACCGCGAAGTATTTGGAAAAAAACCTTGAGGCCCTGGCCCGGCAGCAACCGGACCTGGCCCAAAGCCTGGCCGAAGCCAGCCCTGCCCAGGGGGCGGGAATCGAGCCCAGCCGCACCGGTCCTCCGGCCCTGAGCATTAATGGGATCAGGCTGACCTCCACCGTGGACCCGGTGGACGAGGGCAGGCGCATGGCCGCGTCCGCCCCTGCCGGCCCCCTGGCCGGGCTGGGATTTGGCCTGGGCTATCACCTGGAACCCCTGAGGGACCGGGACCTGGTGGTCTGGGAGTCTGATCCAGGCCTGTTGCGCCTGGCTCTGGAGAGCCGGGACCTGAGCGGGCTCTTGGGCCGCATCCGCCTGGTGGTGGACCCGGAGGATTTGGGCGACCTCAAGGGAAGAAGCCCTTACATCCACCGGCCCAGCGCCCGCTTGAGGCCGGCGGAGGCCGAGGGGCTCCTGCGCCGCCTGGAGCCAAAAACCACGCCCCAGGCCCGTCCCTCCTCGCCCCGGGTGTTGATCGTCCCGCCGATTTTGGGCGGGACCTTAAACGCAGCCTATTGGTGCGCTGAGGCCTTATCCAGCCTGGGCTGCCGGGTACGCACCCTGCCCATAGAGAAGATAGCCCCTCTTTACGAGTTGGTGCGCAAAAGCCCCGAGGGCGAGGAACGCCTGGACCGGGTCAGAAAGCCCATGATTGATTTCCTCAGCGAACTTACTCTGCTTATGGCCGAGGAGTTTCAGCCCCATCTCTGCCTGGTGCTGGCCCAGGCGCCTTTGGGGATCAAGGCCTTGAAAGAAATTAGGAAACTCGGCGTGATTTCAGCTTTTTGGTTCGCCGAAGACTACCGGCTCATGACCTATTTCAAGGATGTGGCCGCCAGTTACGACCACTTTTTTCACATCCAGGGCGAAGAGTTCGAGGCCCAGTTGAGCCGGCTGGGGGCCAATTATTCCTATCTGCCGGTGGCGGCCCATCCGCCCTGTCACCGGCCTTTGGAATTAAGCGCCCAGGACCGGCTCCGCTATGGGGGCCGGGTGGGTTTCATGGGCGCCGGCTACCCCAACCGGGTGCACATCTTCAGCGAGCTGGTGCAGCAGGGCCTGTCCCTGCGCCTGTGGGGTGTGGACTGGCCCCTTGAGGGGCCCCTGGCCGCTTGCCTGGCCGAGCCCAACCGCTATCTGCCTCAAGAGGAAGTGGTGAAGATCTACAATGCCTGCCAGATAATTTTGAACCTGCATTCCGTCACCTGGGAGGGATCAGGGGTGGGCCAGGCCGACTTCGTCAACCCCCGCACCATGGAAGTGGCGGCCTGCGGCGGCTTCCAACTGGTGGACAATGTTCGCGGGCTTGAATCGCTGTTGACGCCGGGCCGGGAAGTTGCGCTCTTCACCAGCCTGGACGATCTCAAGGACCAGATCAACCATTACCAACGGCACCCAGACCTCAGGGCCCGCATTGCCGCAGCGGGCCGCAGGCGGGTGTTGAATGAACATACCTATTACCACCGTATGGAGACGGTGCTTCGGCGCTGCCTGGGTCCTGTCCAAGAGGCGGACAGGCAAATATCGGCAATGCGGCCCCTGGACCCGGAAACGGGCCTGGGGCCGGAGCAGGCTGCGCCGCTTATGCTTTCCCGCCTGGCACCCAGCCCCAGCCGGGCTTAGCAAGGAGGATTGGACATGGAAGTCATTTTGGACGGCAAACCATTTGGAACTGCGCTGGAGGGCGATTACCTCACTGACCTACTTAGATCCCTTTCCGAAAAGGCCATTGCCCCGGACCGGGTGCTGCGCGAGGTTAAGATTAACGGGGTGCCCTACACCGAGGCCGAGATGGGGCCGGCGTCTGAACTCAGCCGGGACCGGATACAGCATCTGGATGTGGAGACGGTCGCCACCAACGAGGTGGCCATGCATTTTTTGGCAAACGCCAATGATTATCTGACCGCCATCGCCGCCTCCACTGAAAAAGTGGCCGAGCTCTTCAGGGTCAATGACGAACAGGAGGCCAATGAAAGTTACTTGGCCACCTTGGAGAGCCTGCAGCTGTTTTTGCAAGTTTTGCATAACACCCGTCAGGCCCTTAACCTTGATTTGAAGCAGGCCCAGGTGGAAGGGGTGAGCGCCGAGGAACGCTTAAACCGGCTCTCTGATCTTATACAAGAGATGCTCTCGGCCCAGGAGCAGCGGGATTGGATTTTGCTGGCGGATATTCTGCAATACGATCTGGGTCAGGAGCTGAGGGATTGGCGGACCCTTATACCGGTCTTGCGGGAACAGGCTCTGTCGTGAGCATCCTGGGCGACTTAAACCGTCTCAATGAGCTGCAAAGGGACCTGGTGGCCCTGAGCAGGGTGGCAGTGGCCTTGCTGGATCAAAATAACCTCGAGGCCCTGGATGACGTCTGGACAAAGCGCCGCCGCCTGTTCCGGGAACTGCTGGCCTTGAACCGCCGCCTGGCCTCCTGTTTCCAAAGTTGGGATCAACACCAAGACCCGCGCAGCCAGCAACTGGTGGACCAGGCCGCCGAACAGGGTGAAACCGTGCTCCAGCTTGACCGCCAGATAAAAAAGCGTTTGCAACAAAGGAAACGCGAGGTGAGTGAGAAATTGACGCATCTGAAAAAAGGGGAAAAGCTCGTCAAGGCCTACCGGCCCATTCCCTGCGGGCCCACCCTGGCGGACAAACTCTCCCGCATCGGATAGAGTCGTATACGCCGAAGGGCGTTTTATAGAAGCCCCCAAAGACCAAGGTCTTTGGGGGCTTGGTTTTTCAAGAGGGCAGGATCAAGAGGGCGGAGGGGCGCCGGCGGTCAATAACAAGCGCTTTTTTTAACCCGGGACTATATCCTCATGCCGCTTCTGACCTGGGAGGCCTGGGCCGCCGGTTGCTGGCGCAGTACTTCCTGGGCCTCGGGCTTGGAAACGGCCTCACGCCAGGCGTCGTTCAAGGTGCCCAGCATGCGGATTACTTCATCCAAGGGAACTGGGTCGGCTTTGATTTTGGCCCGCACCAGTTGATCGCCCATGAACACATAGAGCCGTCTGAGGTTGATGGCGATGTCGCCGCCTTGCTCCATGTTCAAGGAAGCGTTGAGCTCGTCTATGATGTCCTGGGCCCGGTTGATGAAGTTGCTGGCTCCGGGGATATCTTCCTCGGCCAGACAGGCCTTGGCCTTGGTCAGAAAGCTGATGGCCCCTTCATAGAGAAGGACTATCAGGCGTCCTCTGTCCACGGTGGCCACCTGGGTTTTTCGGTACTGGTTCTGTCCGTAGGTTCGCATAATCAAAACCCCCGTCCTTGGTGGTTAGCGGCCCCTCTTGGGGCCTTGTCAAAGTTGGCTGGTTTATGCCTAGCTGCCATTACCATTGGGAAGCTGCTTGATGGCGCTCTCCAGGGCGGTCGCTTCTGCGTTCAGCTCGCCTAGGATTCTCTCCAGGCGCGCGAAACGCTCGGTCAGCCTCTGACGATAGAGCGTCAGGCGCTTCTCCTCCCTTTCAATCTTTTCGTCAATGTTTTCTATGATGTCGGTGTAGTTATTGATCAGCACATTCAAGGTGCCGGAGTCGTTGTCGGTTAAGGCCACCATCTCGCTGTGGGTCCGCTTGGCCACGCCGGTGCTGCCTTTGGTGGTGTTTTCAATGAACAGGTTGGCCACGGCCTCGGGGTCTGAATTCAAGGCGCTACGCAGAGTGGCCGAGTCTATCACCCAGGCGCCTTCAGCGTCAGGATCGGTATGGATGCCGATTTGGGTTAGGTGGGTATAGGTGTCAGTGCCGTCCACCAGCCCGCTGACGCCGGTATTCAAAGCGGAGTCGATGCGCGATTTCAGGATATAGTAACTGTAATTGCCGATCAGAATGCCGGTCTCTTCACCGTCTGGGTCATAATAGGTTTCTTGCCGGATATAGGTCTGGGTGTAGTTGACTGCGTTGACCAAAGCTTCGATCTTGGCGTAAATGGCTTCGGTGTCGGTGGATACGGTCACCACCGCTTCACCGGCATCGTGCAGATCCAAGGTCACCCCGCTGATGACGTCGTCTATCTGGTTGCTGGAGCGCTGCAGATAGATGTCGGCCTCCGAGGGGTAGCCATCCACTTTGACCATGGCGTTGGTGGCCCATTGGGCCCGGGTGAAGCCGCCGCCCACCTCCCCGCCGTTATCGAAATTATCCAGGTCGTGGCTGATGGCGGTGATCTGGTATTGAGCGCCTATGTCCTGGCCGGTGAGCACCAGCTTGTAGCTGTCGGGCAGCCCCTGGCCGTCATTTATAATGCTGGCCGTAACTCCGGGATTGGTGGGGTCGGAGTTGATATCCTCCACCAACTGGCTCAAGGTATGACCGGGGATCACGGTGACATTATAAGTCTGGCCG
>JASFOZ010000062.1:0-13327 GCA_050116255.1 Desulfarculaceae bacterium | reverse complement strand
GAGGCGCCCTTATATAGGCCGTGACTGGGATTTCTTTTTGCGGACCAGGTTTCCCCCAACCCGCGCTTGTCAAAACCATAGGGCCTACTCCTCAACAATGGTGGGCCCACCTGGCTTCGAACCAGGGACTATCCGGTTATGAGCCGGAGGCTCTACCCAAACTGAGCTATGGGCCCTAAAGACAAGTGATCATTATCATGTCACTTGGCCAAGCTGTCAAGTGATGCCGCCCTCTTTCCAAAACTCAATATGAGACCGCGGGATTCAGAAAAGGCTGGCCCTTTGAGAAGGCGGCAACCTTCGAAGCTGGAATAAAATCAAGGCCGGAGTGAGAACCTGCTAAAAACAACACCGGATGCAAAGCGCCAAGCCACTCAATCAGACTGACTCTCGGCCTCCCGGGCTTGTTTCTTTTTCTCGGTCAAGGCCACCACCCATAAGGATATCTCGAAAAGAGCCAGCATGGGCAAGGCCATCATAATTTGGCTCTGGGGATCGGGGGGAGTGAAAACAGCTGCCGCAATAAACATGATCAAAATGGCGTACTTACGCTTTTTACGCAGCATCTTGCTGCTCACCACACCGATGCGGCCCAGAAAGACCAGAACCAGGGGCATCTGGAAGATAAAACCAAAGG
The DNA here is from genome assembly GCA_050116255.1 of Desulfarculaceae bacterium. Taxonomy (GTDB): domain Bacteria; phylum Desulfobacterota; class Desulfarculia; order Desulfarculales; family Desulfarculaceae; genus JASFOZ01. Next base: position 12,690 of record JASFOZ010000062.1, on the reverse strand, counting down.
CGAAAAGCAGCATGGCGCTAAAAGAGAAGTACTCCCGTATGCTGATCATGGGCGTGGCCACGCCTTGGCCAGCCTGCATGAAAAACAAAAAGGCATAGGGAAAAACGATCGCATAGCAAAAAGCGGCACCGCCCAGAAACAAAAGGCTGGACACGGTCACAAAGGGCCAGACCCGGCGCCGTTCATGGGAATACAGCCCCGGCGCTATGAATCGCCACATCTGATAAAAGATCACCGGCGAGGCGGCAATGATTCCGGCCAGAATAGCGACCTTTAACAAGGTGAAGAAGGCCTCGGCAGGAGCGGTGTAAATGAGCGAAGCTTCGGCGGGCAAAGCATCTTTCAAGGGCTGGGAGAGCAGGTTGTATAAAAACTCCTTAAAGGGATAGGCGGCTGCGATGCCCACCAATACGGCAAGAACGCATCTTATGACCCGCTTGCGCAGCTCCTCCAGATGCTCCATAAAGGGCATCACTCCCCCCAAGGTCTCCTCGTCGTCATGTTGGGGATTGTCCTTGGCGGTCTCAGGATCAGGCATCGGTCTTGTCTTCATTTTTGGGAGCGGGAGTCACATCAAGTTCAGCTTCAGCCTGGTTCAGGTCTTCGGGAGCCGTGACGGCTCCGCCGGATTCCTCGGAGGTGGGCAATGACTCGCTGTCTTTACTATCGGCGCTCGTGGGATCGAAACTATCCACATCCAGAATCTTGCGCGGGTCCACCGAGTCCACCGTATCTTTAAAGGAATCTTTGATTTCTTGGAGGTCTTGGTAGGCTTCGTTCTCGCTGAGGCCTTCTTTGATCTCGTCGGTGGCGCTACGTAGGGCGTGCAGGCCTTTGCCCAGGCTGCGCGCCAAGTCGGGCAGCTTGCGCGGCCCCACCACCAACAGGGCCACCAGCAGTATGACGATTAGTTCCGGCATGCCGATGCCGAACATAAACGGCCTCCGGTAAAGAATAAGCAAGTCTACTTTTGGCTTCTGACACTGTCAAGGGCGGCCAGAAAGCCGGTTATCCGTTCTGCGCTGGCAGAGTCGATGCCGCCTTTTTCGGCGATCTCCCCGGGTGCGGCGGCCTTCAGTGCGGCCAGCGAACCGAAAGCCTTCAGCAGCTTCCGGCTCCTTTTGGGCCCCACTCCAGGAACCTCCTCCAGGATGGATTTGGTCAGGCGCTTGCGCCGCAATAGGCGGTGATAGGTGACTGCAAAACGGTGGGCCTCGTCCCTAAGCTGCATCAAAAGAAGCAGCCCGGCGTCATGGGGTTTGAAATTGACCGGATTTTTGCGCCCAGGCAGATAAACCCGGTCAGGCGCCCCTTGCCGTCCCTTGGCCAGGGCGGCCAGGGACGGGCGCATCTCCGGAGGAAGGCCCTTCAGCACCGCCTGGGCCACATTCAATTGCCCCTTGCCGCCGTCCAAAAGCAGCAGATCCGGGGGCGGGCGGTCTCCCTTCAACCGGCGGGAAACCACCTCAGACATGGCGGCATAATCGTCCGGGGTCTGGTCCAGGCTCAGGATCTTATAGCGCCGGTAGCCCTCCTTATGACGCTCGCCGTCCTTAAAGGCCGCCAAGCTGGCTACGGTGAGCTTGCCTCCCAGATGGGAGATATCCACGCATTCCAGGTATTGCGGCGCTTGCGGCAGGCCCAGCTTCTTTCCCAGAGAAGCCAACACCCCCTCCAGATCGGCTGCCCGGGCCTGCCGGGGCTGGACCGCGTTCAACAGAGCCAGGTCCAAAAGGCCGCGCTTCTCCCCCCTTTGGGGCCGATGGATCTCCACCTTGCGCCCCGCCCGCTCGCCCAGCACCTCCACCACCAGGCCCGGGTCCGGGGGCATGTGCGAGACCAGCAACAAGGGCGGCGGCGGGACGGCCTGGTCATAAAGCATGAGCAGGGCCTGGGCCATGACCTGTCCGGGAGAGAGCGCCGCCTGGCTGAGGTCATGCACCCGGCTGGCCACCACCCGCCCGGCCCGCACCTTGAGCCAGGCCAGGCGGTAGAGGCCTTGGTCCTGGTGCAGGGCCAGGACATCCTGATCCTCGCCCGTGGCCTTGGCCACCCGCTGCCGCTCCAGGGTGCGCTCCAGGGCCTGCAGCCGGTCGCGGTAGACCGCCGCCTGCTCGTATTGCTCTTTATTTGAGGCCTCTGTCATCAGGCGTTTAAGCTCACCCGCCACCTTCTGCCCCTTGCCCGAGAAGAACGCCTCCATCTGCTGGGCCAGGCGCCGGTACTCCTCCTCAGATATCTGGCCGGTGCAGGGGGCGGTGCAGCGGCCGGTGTCAAAGTCCAGGCAGGGGCGGGACCGGTTCTTCAGGGTGTAATCCGTACAGCGGCGCAGGGGGAAAATGCGTTGCAGCATGTACAGGGTCTGGCGGGCGGCCCCGGCCTTGTCAAAGGGCCCGAAGTAGCGGGCCCCGTCATCAGCGGATTTGCGCACCAGGCTGAGGCGGGGAAACTCATGCTCCAAGGAAAGGCGCAGCATGAGATAGTTCTTGTCGTCGCGCAGATCGACATTGTAGCGGGGGCGGTGGCGCTTGATCAGGCTGTTCTCCAGGATCAAGGCCTCTTTCTCGGTGTTGGTGACCACAAAGTCCACTGAGGCCACCTTGGAGACCATGGTCTGGACCTTGTGGCGGTAAAAGGAGGGCGCCTTGATCTCCCGGGCATAGGATGACAAGCGGCTGCGCAGGCGTTTGGCCTTGCCCACATAGACCACCTGACCCTTGGCGTTTTTCATCAAATAAACGCCGGGCTGCTGGGGCACGCCGGCTAGGGCAGCCTTTATGGCCTCTGCTCCCCGGAGGGCAGCTTGCTTTACAGATGCTTCCAAATCCTCAACCTGCATAAGACTGGTTATTCAGCACTCGATCATAACCGTATTTAACATATTGCTGCATGCCGTCGCCTTGCTGGCAGAGAAACTAAAAGTAGCTGGACTTATGCTCACAAAACTCTACACGGTAAAACGGTCTGCCGGTGTATCCAGCGATTCCTCGATGACCTTACGCACGGTGACGATGAGTTTCTGGCTGGTTGATACAAAAATTTCCTCTACAGCGTCTATTTTGACCAGGGGCACCTTCCACTGTATTTTGTTGCAACTAGAGGCTGTTAGCTGTCAGCGCAACTATGACAGCATAGCTGGTGGGATCATCTCTGGATAAAGCATGGGCTTTAGTTGAAAAAGAAATATTTTATCCTGTCAGCAATGATCTGCCTATTAGTAGTATATATTTGTTGTACTATTCTACTGTCGTTAGCCTGTGTGCGTCACGACTCAAAAGATAAAGCAACTAGTACCCTAACATCTTACAAAATTGTCTAGCGGCATTGGGGGTTCGACCCCTAGTATATTCAGTAACATTTTTTATTACCCAATTAACCTCCTCGACAGTATTGTGGGTATTTTTTAAACCATGATTTACAGCGTAACCAGCTCGAATCAAATGCTTCTCCATTTGAGAAATATGATTTTTAGCAATCGGTCCTCTGTTTGTTTTTATTACGAAAAACATATAAGGCTGGCCCGTTTCACTTTCAGCCAACACTTCATTATATTTAACTCTTTTGGAATCAGTAAAGCACTCGGCTTTAAATCCTTTTAGCGTCTTACCGACATACCAAGGTACGTATCCATAATATTTCATAGTAAAAACATAACATCCTACACGATCTGCAAAAGTGCGATTATCTTTCCAAAAAAATCTAAGGTCTTCTTTTTTTATTAATTGGCTACCTTTTGTAGTACCGGTAGTATAAATCTTGAATGGCCCTCTTACTTCAAATATAGTTGCCATAGCCACCTCTCCTTGCATTAAGTGGATAATATCTCACAAAAAATTAGAAATATTATATCATAGATCTGAAGATTATTACTATATCCCTACCAATAATCTCTAGGGTGTAAGAAGTGACAAACCTCGTGAATGGAGAACTAGCTGAAAGTAAAATCTCTATATTTATCATCCAATCAAAGAATTATTTTTTTGACACACTCCTCCTGCAACCCTCCATTTGAAAAATATTTTAGCTACCCCCTCCACTTAAGCTCCTCCGCCTCCAGAGACTTGATACGGTCCCTTATCAGGGCCGCATCCTCAAAGCGCAGATCCTCGGCCGCGGCCAGCATATCCTTGCGCAGCTTGGCCACCAGGGCGGGGATGTTCTCAGGCCGTTCCTCGGGAAGCTCCTCGTCAATGGGCACGGTGGAGTAGTCGGCCTCGATCTCATGGGGCAGCATGGCGCCAATGGCCTTTTGCACCGACTTGGGGGTGATGCCGTGCTCCTTATTGAACTGCTCCTGGGCCTCGCGGCGGCGGTTGGTCTCCTCAATGGTGCGCTGCATGGAATCGGTGACCTGGTCAGCATAGAGGATCACCCTCCCGCCCAGGTTGCGCGCCGCCCGGCCCGAGGTCTGGATCAGGCTGCGGGTGGAGCGCAGAAACCCCTCCCGGTCCGCATCCAGAATGGCCACCAGGCTCACCTCAGGCAGGTCCAGGCCCTCGCGCAGCAGGTTAATGCCCACCAACACGTCAAACAGGCCCTGACGTAGCTCGCGCAGAATAGTGACCCGCTCAATGGTTTTGATGTCACTGTGCAGATAGCGCACCTTCAGCCCCTGTTCGCCCAGGTAGTCGGTGAGCTCTTCGGCCATACGCTTGGTCAGGGTGGTGACCAGGGCCCGCTCCCCTTGCCCGGCAATGACGCGCAGCTCGCCCAGCAGATCGTCCACCTGGCCCGTGGCCGGGCGCACCTCCATCTGCGGGTCCATCAGGCCGGTGGGGCGTATGATCTGCTCCACCACCACGCCCCCGGCCATCTCCAGCTCATAGTCAGCCGGAGTGGCCGAGACATAAACCACCTGATCCAGGTGATCCACAAACTCCTCAAAGCTGAGGGGGCGGTTGTCCAGGGCGCTGGGCAGGCGGAAGCCATACTCCACCAGGGTCCTTTTGCGGGACTGATCGCCATGATACATGCCCCGCACCTGGGGCACGCTGATATGGCTCTCGTCAATGATCAGAAGCCATTCCTTGGGGAAGTAGTCCAGTAAGGTGGGGGGAGGCTCGCCCTGGGCGCGGCCGGTGAGGTGGCGGGAGTAATTTTCAATGCCGTGGCAATAGCCCAGCTCTTTCATCATCTCCAGATCAAAAAGGGTGCGCTCCCGGATGCGCTGGGCCTCCAAAAGCTGCTTCTGGGACTCAAAGAAGGCCAGGCGCTCGGCCAGCTCCTCGCGGATGGCCTGGATGGCCTGGCCCCGGATGACCTCGGTGGTGACATAATGACTGGCCGGAAAGATGGTCGTCCGTGATTCCTCGGCCAGGACCTGTCCCCGCAAAGGATCGATGTAGGCGATCTGTTCCACCTCATCCCCAAAAAAGGAGATGCGCACCGCCCGGTCCTCCTCATAGGCGGGAAACACCTCCACCGTGTCCCCCCGCACCCTGAAGGTCCCCCGGTGGAAGTCGTACTCGTTGCGCTCGTAAAGGATGTCTATCAGTTTACGCAGCACCGCCTCCCGGCCGGGCTCGTCGCCTACTTCAAGGTAGAGTATCTGGTCCCGGTAGACCTCGGGCGAGCCCAGGCCGTAGATGCAGGACACACTGGCCACGATGATGACGTCCTGCCGGGTGAGCAGGGCAAAGGTGGCGGAGTGGCGCATCTTGTCGATCTGTTCGTTTATGGAGGAATCTTTTTCGATATAGGTGTCGCTGGCCGGTATGTAGGCCTCGGGCTGGTAGTAGTCGTAGTAGGAGACAAAGTACTCCACGGCATTGTGGGGAAAAAGGGACTTGAACTCGCCGTAAAGCTGGGCGGCCAGGGTCTTGTTGGGGGCCAGCACCAGGGTGGGCTTACCCACATCTGCGATGACATTGGCCATGGTGAAGGTCTTGCCGCTGCCGGTGACGCCCAAAAGCACCTGATGCTTGATGCCTTGGGCCAGGCCCCCGCTAAGCTCGGCAATGGCCTGGGGCTGGTCGCCCTGGGGCTTAAAGTCGCTGACCAGCTCGAACTTGCCCCCGCCCGGAGTGGGCCGGGTGCGCCAATACTTTTGGGTCTCTTCGTAATCGCCGGGTTCGGCAGGCCGGCCCATGGGGGCGTCTCCTTGAGGCGGACCGCTTGAGGGTCCACCCTAAAACCGTGGCCGTGTTGGCCAAGGCCCAAGCCAAAAACTGAGGCTTGAAGTTTTTGCCTTTCAGGCCTTAAACCGCCACTTGGTGCCCTGGGGCGTGTCCTCTAAAAGGACTCCCTTTTCCATCAGCTCATCGCGGATGGCGTCTGCCCTGGCAAAATCCTTGGCTTTGCGGGCTTGGGTGCGCTCTTCAATCTGCTTCTCTATCTCATCTTCGCTCAGTGCGGCGGGCACATATTCATGACCTGCAGCCCCACTCGTCTTGACGCCTCCAGAGGCAATATGTTCATAGACTTTTCCCTGAAAAAACTCTTTGGGCTCGCCCTGCAAGATACCCAGACGGCCGCCCAGTTGCTTCAGCCGGGCGGCGCACAGGCCCAGCAGAGCATCACGCTCCGGATGGACAGGCTCTTGGGCCAACTTGTTGGTGATCCGGGCCAGGGAGAAAAGAGAACCTAAGGCAGCGGCGGTGTTGAAATCGTCATCCATGGCCTGCTCAAAGTCTTCCACGGCCTGGCCGATCTGCTCCTGCCACTCCTTGGCCTGGGGGCTGGCCAGGGTCTGGTTGGCCGGAGGCTGGTCCTTCTCCAGGGCCGCTTCCAAGGCCCGGTACAGACGCTCCAGGCCCTGCCTTGCCTCAATCAGGGCCTGGTCGCTGAAGTCCAGGGGTGAACGGTAGTGGCTGCTCAGCAGGAACAGGCGCAGCACCTCGGGATGGGTGGTCTTGAGGATGTCCTTGATGGTGAAGAAGTTGCCCAGGGACTTGGACATCTTCTCTTGATTGACCTGCACAAAGCCGTTGTGAATCCAGTAGCGGGCAAAGGGCTGGCCGGTGATGGCCTCGGCCTGGGCCAACTCGTTTTCATGATGGGGAAAGAGCAGGTCCTTGCCCCCGCCGTGGATGTCAAAGGTGGGGCCGAAATATTTCTGGCTCATGGCTGAGCATTCAATGTGCCAGCCGGGCCGCCCCGCCCCCCAGGGGCTGGGCCAGGAGGGCTCGCCCGGTTTGGAGGCCTTCCAGAGCGCGAAATCCAAAGGGTTCTGCTTGCGGCTGTCCACCTCCACCCGGGCCCCGGCCTGCATGTCTTCCAGATTGCGGCCGCTCAGTTGGCCGTATCCGGGAAAGCTCTGCACTGAAAAATACACATCGCCCTCAATCTCGTAGGCATGCCCTTTATCAATAAGAGTCTGCACTGCCTTGATGATCTCCGGTATGTGTTCAGTGGCCTGGGGCTCCCTGGTGGCCAGGAGGACGCCCAGGGCCTCCATGTCCTGGCTAAAGGAATCCATGTAGCGCTGGGCCACCTCTTGGGTGCTGATCCCCATCTCCTGGGCCCGTTTGATTATCTTGTCATCCACATCGGTGAAATTGCGTACATACTCCACTTGGTAGCCCCGGGCCAAGAAGTGCCGGTGAATGGCGTCAAAGGCCACGTAACAGCGCGCATGTCCCACATGGGCGTCATCGTAGACCGTTACCCCGCAGACATACATGTTCACCTTGCCCGGGGTGATGGGCTCAAAGATCTGTTTCTTCCTGGTCTTGGAGTCATAAACGGTCAGGGCCATAAAATTTCTCCCATATCGACTAAGCAGCCCTCTAGCGAATAAAACCTAACACTGATCGTCTGTTTTCAGGGCCACTGGTTCAATCACCGCCGTGGCCCATGCCGCCATGCCCTCTCCCCGGCCAGTGAAGCCCAGCCCCTCGCTGGTGGTGGCGGCAACATTGACCCTGTCCGGAGTCAATCCCAGATGCCTGGCCAGGTTTTCAACCATGGCCCGGGCATGGGGCGCTATGCGGGGGCTCTGGGCCATCAAGGTGACGCTCACCTGCCGGGGACGCCAACCTGCCTCTGCCAGCATGTCTTTCACCTGTTTTAACAGGTTCAGGCTGTCAGCATCTGCATAGGCCGGATCCTTGTCCGGAAAATGCCTGCCGATGTCGCCCAATCCTGCCGCCGCCAACAAGGCGTCCATCACAGCATGGGTGAGAACGTCAGCGTCCGAATGCCCGGCCAGCCCCAGGTCATGCTCCAGGCGCACCCCGCCCAGGATCAAGGGCCGTCCCGGCACCAGGCGGTGAACGTCCACGCCTTGACCCACCCGCACAGGACCGCTTCCCAGCCAACCCTCGGCCAGGCGCAGGTCTTCCGGGGTGGTTATTTTGAGATTCTCCCGTGGTCCAGGCACCAGCTTCACCTCATGGCCGGCCCATTCCATTAGCCCGCCTTCGTCGGTGGCATAATAGCCTTCCGTCTCTGCGCGCAAAAGGGCCTGCCAAAGAATATCCAGGCGAAAGGCCTGGGGGGTCTGTACCAGCCAAAGCCGGCTGCGGTCCAAGGTGCGGGCCACCCTGCCCTGGCCATCGTCTTGTTTCACCGTGTCCACACAGGCAGCAGCGGTCACAGCGGCCCCGGTTTGCCGGGCCCCGCGCAGGACCTGGGAGAACAACTCGGGCTTGGCCAGGGGTCTGGCGCCGTCATGCACCAGCACCCATACCGCCCCGTGGTCTTTGGCCACCTCCACGCCATGACGCACGCTGTCCTGGCGTTGGCTGCCTCCGGAGATCACCGCCGTCACCTTGGAAAGCTGATACGGCTCCAGGTAGCGGCTGCGTACAGCCTCCTCCTGTCCCGGCGGGGCCACCACCACCACCTCGGCCACCTCTGCCACCGATTCCAAGGCTACGCAGGAACGGGTAATAATCGGCAGGCCTCCCAGAGGCAGAAACTGTTTGGGCCTATCTCCAGCCATGCGCAAGCCGCTGCCCGCAGCGGCCACCACCGCTACCGTTTTCTCGCTCATGAAGCCTCTCCGGCCGGGTGAGATTTGAATTCTAGCCCTTTGCGTAGGCACAAGCAAGACCAGCCCCAGGCAAGTTCCCAGACTCAAACTTGAATATCATTTTCAAAGCAACCTCTCACTAATGATATACTTCAGTGTCCTAGGCCCTACTCTCTTTGAGGTCAGGTGATATATGCAGTGGTTTTGGACTATCCTAACCGGGTCCCGAAAAAAGGCCTCGTTGCGAAAAGCCCAGAAGTTTTTGACCTCCGGGCGGCAGATGGAGGCGGTGGAGCTTTTCCGGAAAATAACCCGGGAATGGCCTGACCAGCCGGACGGTTACAAAGGCATGTCCCATGCCTATAAGGAAATGGGCTTTCGAGATGAGGCGGTTCGCGAGGCCATAATCGCCAAAGGCCTTATCATCCTGGGGCGCCAGCCCAATGATCTGCCTGCACGAATGGCGCTGGCTGACGCCTTTTTAGACCGGGAGAACTTCGGTTGGGCGGCGACCCACGCCGGACAGGCACTAAGGTTGGCCCCTGACGACGAAAAAGTGATGCTCCTGGCGGCCAAGGCGTTCGCCGCCAACCGAAACCATCAGCGGGCCATAGGCGTGTTGCGTAAGCTGGTCAAGATCAATCCTTTGGATCAAGAACTTTGGAACCAATTGACCGTTAGTCTGAGCGCCTTGGGGCGGGCCAGCCAGGCCTTGAAGATGGATAGTGTGGCCAAGGCCCTGCAAGAGGCCGGCAAGGAACCCCAAAGCGATGCCGCCCTGGAAAAGGCGGTCAGGAGGCTGCTCTCTGCAGGTAAGAAATCCATGGCCTTGGAGCTTTTGGAAACACATCTGCACCGCTTTGAGCATTCGGCAAATTTGCACCGCCTGCTTGGCGAAGTGCTCATGGCTCTTTCAAAGTACGGCAAGGCCACCGAAGCCTTGGAACAAGCTCTGATACTGGAGCCGGCGAACCAGCGGACGCATACCTACATGGCCAAAGCCCTGCAAATGAAAGGCGACCAAGAGCTGGCCCGGCAGCATGCCGCTGTGGCCAAAACCCTTTCCAGCGGCGCCCAGAAAGAAAGCTCTGCCCCTGCCGAGCTGGCCATAGCCAGAATCCTGTTGGATCGCGGTAATACAAAACTGGTCCTAAACCGGGCCGCGCATTTAGAGCAGAAAAACGCCCAAGACTGGCGGAGCCTCTTTCTAAAAGGGCTTGTCCTCAGCAAACATAACAAAGCCCCCCAGGCGCTCAGGGCCTTTCAAAGAGCCTGTGAACTGGATGACAAGGTGGCCGAAATCCACATTGAAATGGCCAAACTGTATTCCCAAAGCGGCCAGAAAAGCATAGCCGTGGCCGAGGCCAAAAAGGCGGCCAACCTGGCTCCCCGCGATCCTCATATGCGGCGGGAGCTGGCTAATATCCTCAAAATCCATGGCCACATGGAAAAGGCCATGGAAGAGGAAGAACTTGCCGAATCGTTAAGCAAAAGCCAGGACAATTCCTAAGGCCGCAGCCGCGGGCCTTCTCTAATCCAGGGGTAAAGGCGCAGTCTCATTCCTGAATGCTGGTCTTACGCAGCATGCGGGTGTACACGGAGATAATGTCCCGGTGAGAGATGATGCCCACCAGACGGAGGTCGTTGGGTCCGGCCACCACCGGCAAGGTGGCGTAGTCCTTACCGGAGATGGTACGCAGGGCCTCTTCCAGGGTTTGATCGGACGTAACCGTCTTGACCTGGCGCGTGGCCAGATCACCCACCACCACCACATCCCAGAGGTTGTGATCGTGGAAATGGTCCGCATAGTCGGCATGAGAGACTATGCCTACCAATTTATTTTCGCGGTCCACCACCGGGAACGAGGCATGTTTGGAACGGATCAAAAAGTCATGAAAACTTCCCAATGACATATCCTGGGGCACGCTGACCACCTCTTTGCTCATGGCGTCGCGGACTGTTATGGAGCGTAACAGGTTCATCTCCTTGCCCGCCTGGATATCCACTCCCCGCCGAATCAGCTTTAAGGTGTAAATAGACTCGGGCCTAATGCGTTGGGCCACCAGGGTTGAGATCACACAGCCTATCATCAAGGGCAGGATGATCTTGTAGTCTCCAGTCATCTCAAACAGGATCAAAAAGGCGCTCAAGGGGCCATGGGTGGTTCCAGCCACCACTGCCGCCATGCCCACAATGGCATAGGCACCCGGGCCCGAAGTTATGTCAGGGAAAAGTCCGTTGGCCATTTTTCCGAACACGCCGCCCAGCATGGCACCCATAAACAAGGAAGGCGCAAAGATGCCGCCCGACATGCCGCCGGCGATGGTCAAGGAGGTGGCCAGAATCTTCACTCCCAGTACGGAAAGAAGCAGCCACCAGGTCAGCTTATTTTGCAGGGCGAGCTCGATGCCTTCGTAACCCACCCCCAGCACCATGGGAAAGGCCAAGCCCATGGCGGCCAGGACAAAACCGGCCACCGGGGTCTTGAGATACTCGGGAAACTTCCAGTCATCCACCAGGTCTTCAACTTTGTACAGGACCGTGGTGAAAGTGACCGCCACCACCCCGGCGGCCAACCCCAAGGCAGCGTAGAGGGCAAACTCCCATGCCGAGACCAGCTCATAATGGGGCACCAAAAATGCCGGGAAATCACCCAGATGAAAACGGGAAATGGCGGTCGCCATCACCGCGGAAAGCACAATGGGAGAAAAAGTGGCGATGGCGAACTCGCCCAAGATAATCTCCAGGGCGAACATCATTCCCGCCACCGGCGCGTTGAAGGTGGCGGCTATGCCCGCAGCCGCACCGCAACCCACCAGCACCCGCATGCGGTTGGGAGAGGCCTTCATGAACTGGCCCAACGTAGAACCGATGGCCGAACCGATCTGGACTATGGGCCCTTCCCGGCCCACCGAGCCCCCCACGGCAATGGACAAAGCTGAGGCCAGACTCTTTATCACCACCACCCGCTTGCGTATCACGCCGCCGCGAAGAGTGACCGCATCCATGACTTCAGGTACGCCGTGCCCCTTGGCCTCGCGCGCCAAAAAATAAATAAGGGGCCCCACCAGCAGGCCGCCCAAGGTTGGTATCAATAACAGGTACCACCAATCCTGATCAGAGAGCACTTGCAGGAAATCTGCATCTGAGCCGTAACTTAGTTCTCTTAAAAAGCTGATCAGCCACCTAAAGCCCACCGCCCCGTATCCGCCCAAAATACCCACCAGGGCGCCCAGGGACATAAGCCCCATTTGCTCACTGGACCAAAGCGACCTTCTTATCCTGGTCAATGGAGTCAAGAAAAACCCATTATGCCAAGGGCAATAGCCTCAGCTTTAAAAATCAAAAGTAAGCACCGGCAATATTTAGCGAAAAATGCCAGGCTTGAACCAGCGGTATAAAATACCGGCCTGTAGGTTGACTGTCAACCGCTACTGCGCCTGACCGTCGTTCGATGTGCCTACAGTTTCTGTTCCAGCGGCCTTTTTTATGGCCAAAGTATCTTTTCCAGTGTTACAAATAGGTTAAATCCCAAAATTCATTAGGATATTGTTTGTCGGCTAAGCAGGCTTGTGCCAAAATATGCGGGCGAAAATCAATGATTCGGGGCCGGCGCCAACAAAGGGGCGGCCCACGGCTTTTTAAGACAACTCAAGCGGCAAAACAATATGAGCAAACCCACCATACTGGTAGTAGAGGACGAGCGGGACATCCTGGAAGTAGTGGAGTTCAACCTGATCCAAGCCGGATTCAGGGTGATCAAGACTGGTGATGGT
>JASFOZ010000061.1:0-13382 GCA_050116255.1 Desulfarculaceae bacterium | reverse complement strand
CTTATAAAGACTCGGACCCTAGGTTCGTGGTGTATGAAATCAAACGGCCGCCGGCCCCACGATAAAAGGAATGAACCTTTCCTTCAGCCGCGAATATTTGATCTGGGGAGGCTTTAACTGGGTTTGCGTGAGGACCTAGCCTTTAGACAAGAGCCGGCGGTGGGCCGGAATGGCAGGAATCAGGGCGAAGTTGGTCTGCACCGAGGAGATAGCTTCACCCCGCTGAGTGATATAGGCCTTGCCGATTGAGCCCAACCAGGCGGATGCTGCCTTTAGGTATTGCACCTTTTGGGGATCAACCCCCATGATGCGGGCGCAGGTGGCGTCCACAGCAGGCAGGTTCCTCCCCATCACCAGCACTCCAGCGGCCTTGGGGGTCCCCATGATGGGCCCGTCGCCCTCCATACCCACGATCCCGTCCACAATGGCGAAATGGGGCTTTAAGGTGGCGTTGATATCCAGGATGGACCGGATTACACCGGCATGATGGAGAACATTCTTGGGCCAGCCGTACACTATGCCGGGCATGACCCCGAAGAGATTCTTCATGCTCATGGTCACCCCAGCCCAATGGTGGGTTTTCAGCTTGGGCATGGATACTATCCAGTCCACCTGTTTCAGGGTGGCTGGGAAGCAAAGGGTCTTTAGTTCGGTTAATTGTCCCTGATTGGGCAGTTGAAAAATATCGTCCCGGTTCAGGTCCACAAAGGGCAGCCGTGCCTCTGCCAGAACAGACGCCATTCCCGATTCGTCCAGGGTTCGGTAAAAATCGGTGCAATGGCCTGAGCCTTCCGCCACGATGACCTTAGCCGCCCCCAGGCTGCGGAAGGCCTCGGCCGCAGCCTCCACCACCAGAGGATGCGTGCAGATATGCACCTGGCCTTGCCGGGGCTCTACGTTATTGGGCTTGAGCAGGATGCGCTTACCCTTTATATCAGTGGCGGATAGGCCAAGCTCCTTCAGGCCGCTTTTGATGAGTGAAGTCAGCTCCACCCCATAATCAGCAGCCTTGGCGATGAACACATCCTCATGGCCTTCGCGCCGGAGTAAATGGCCCAGGGCGTATCCGCCGCCAGCAGCCACTGCGCCCGCGCCCAAGGAGAATAGGAGAAAGTCCCGCCGGGACCACTTTTTTCTAGAGGTAGGCTTTTGGGGTTTCATGCTCACCGGTGAAATCCTTACCCTATTCCCAGGCCCGCAAGGCTCCCTGGAGCGGCAGCGGCTGCCAGGGCCAGGAGCAAAAGGGCCAGTGAGGGCGTGTCATAGGGGCCGAAAACATTTTGTCTGTCCAAGGTCTGCTCTATCCAATCCTGGGCAGAGGCTGGTTTTCGCCCCCAGGCGCACAGAGCCAACACCCCCCAGGCGACGGTCTGGGGGGTGCGGCTGCGGCTAAGTTCACTTTGCAGATAATCCAGGCTGTTTTTCACCTGCTTCAGCGAGGCGGCCTGGATCAGGCAGGTCAGGGCAATGCCCGTGGCTGCGGGCATGGGGTGCAGCTGGTTGCCGAAAACAACCGTATTGCCATAGTTCCAGCCGCCGCTGGCGATCTGACGATTGAGGATCATGCGCACCGCTTCCCGGGCCCGGGGATGTTCGCCCAGGCCGCAGGCCCTTAGGGCGATTACGGCCATGGCAGTGGGCTCCACCCAGGAGTGGGTTCCAGAGATCCAAGGCCAGCCGCGGATGGTGTTGTCATGTTGAAAAATACTCTCAGAGTCGTTGGGGCCGTGTTGACCCACGCTGGCCAGCAGAAAATCGACAGCCTTGGTTCGGGGCTTTTTAAAGCCGGGATCGCCTTGCCAGGCCAGGATGGCCAGGGGTGTTGGCCAACAGGCCTCAGGGTGATCTGGATGTATGGGGACGCTTCCGTCATCCGCTTGCACAGACTCCAGGTAGGCCCTGGCCCTGGCTAAAAGGGGCTTGTCCGAACCGGCCGCTTGCAGGGCAAGCACGCCCCAGGCAGTGGCGTCCGGCTGGCTGGCGCGGCCGGGCCTGAAGGCGAAACCTCCATTGTTTGCAGCCCTGCGGCGTATCGACCCGGCCAAGTTTGACAGAAGTTCACTATCCATGATCAAGGTCTACTGGCTGCTTGGGGTTTGTCCAAATGCACCGGCCGTCACCGGACTGAAAGGTATGGCAATCCAGGGGAATGCCTTTGGGTGAAGTCGTTTTTCAATGCCATTTATATCCATTTGGAGTCATTTTCAGCATAAGAGATAAAAATAAAAACGTTCTTTATTATCTACTTTATTATTTTTTTCTGCCAAAAATTCTCATATAAATATACTACCAATGGCCAGAAATCACAATGTTTGAGTTGATAATTTATTATGGTTTTATCGGTCAATTTGCATAGTTAACTGCGGCGAGGCCTTTCAAAGGCTCAGGAGTGAGGTTTGAGTAAATCAGCCCAAGAGAAGGGGCTGAACGGCAGTTATTGGTCCGAACTGGCGGCGATCAAAATACGAAGACATCCCGGCAGGCGAGGGGACTAAAGGAAGGAAATCTGGTGCGGCTGGGGCTTTTTGATTGGCGGTGTGGTGATAAAAAACTTAACGTGGGCATAGTATATTTAGAGATAGTATTGTTGCTGCAAAATTAGCCCTCAATCCAGCTTGTGCTATGACCTTGATTCCGAGGGTTGGGGCGATTGCTTTGCGGGTCTAGGAGGTCAGCGCACCACCTAAACCTGCTTGGTCATGCTTCCAATACCTGCCCCAGGGTCTCGCGCAGCTGATCCAGTCCAAAGGGTTTTTGCAGAAACCGGGTTTGCCCGTTCCCGTTCATCTGGCCTTGCAGGAGTCGTTGAGGATGACCGCTGATGACTATGGTGGGCAGGCTTTTTTTGAGCTGGTGCAGCCTCTGGATGACCTCACAGCAGGTCAGGCCCGGCATGGTCCAGTCGAGAATCACCGCGTGAATATCTTTGTGGCGGGTCCGAAAAACCTCAAGCCCCTCAGACCCATTGGCAGCTGTCAGCACCCGGTAACCCGAAACCTTCAGCATGGTTCCTACCATATCGCGCAAGGTCTTTTCATCGTCAACAAAGAGGATGGTGCGGCCATTGCCTTTCACCAAATTTTTTGCAGTGCTTGCCATCTCCTCCTCCCTAAGGGCCCTCTTGTAAAGGAGAGTTGGTCAATCTAGGGCAGACATCTCATAAAAGAACAGCCTTGCCAGCCGGCAAGACTTAATCGGTCGCCATAACTTAATAGAAAGCTTATAAATTAATGCCAGGGTCCGCAGTAGCGATGCAGTTGGCTTCCATGGCCTGGCCTGTCTTAAATACGGCTTTGTCCAAACGTAAGGTAAGGCCCCCAGGTGGCTAATGTCGCAGGGGTGACTGATAACCACCCGGGAACCTTGGGAAGGCGGCTGTAAGGTCCAGTTGGGGGCAGGCGCTATGATTTGCGGTTTCATACGGTTGTGGGTTCACATCCAAGGCATTATGTTTGCCAAGTTTCCCTTGGTTTCCTCCATCTTTGCGGCCTCGAAAAACATTCCGGCCTGGTTTTCAAAACCAAAGCTAAAAAAGACAGCGCCGCTTGGCCTCCCTTAAGGCGAACCCAGCCCCAATCCCAGAGATTTCGCTGGGGTGTCTAAAGATTCACCATTATCTTCACGGCTTGATAACGAGGAGATTTTTTCCAGAACTGCCTCTACATCGTGGAGATCGCTATCCGGGTTCGTGACATAGGAAAATCGCAGATCCGGAATGGTCATTTTAAGACCCGGTTCTTCTTGGGGAGATACCAAGATGATGCGAACGTCCTCCAAGAAGTCGTGCAGGGGCAAAATGGCGCGCAGATGCTTGCGCGAAGGGAGAGCCAGGACTATCACATCCGGTTTGGGGTGAGGCTGGATCAGCCTCTTTTTTAAAGAGGCCGCCTGGTGCAAAAATTCAACCTGGTCCGGTTGGGAGGTTTTTTGGATGATTTTCAGCAAGCGTTGGCACAAGCTTTTTTTCCCCGGACAATAATATAGCACTCTCATTTTTCGAGGCTCCAATACGGTTCGGGTGCGGGTATGCCGTCTACTTTGGTTTTCAATAGGCGTGCCATCAGGGGTTTGGGAGGATATATAACTTTAACTATCTAATAATAAAGTAAAAATCTGGCTGGGGCTAGGTCGGGATGTGTTAAGAAGGGATTATGATGTACATGAATCTTGGAAATTGTTTTGAAAACATGGACGTTTGTCTATCAAATCCGGACAAAAAATGAATGCACAAGACTAGCCCTTGCGGGAAATACCGTGTTTTTTGAGACGAGTATAGAGGCTGCTTCGCCCCAAGCCAGCGATTTCACAGGCTTTTTTGATGTCACCTTGGGTTAGGTTCATAAGTTGGCGTAGATATTTTCTTTCTGCCTGGTCAGATTCAAGCTGGACAACTTGACGGAGTGTGGGCATGGGCCTTGCCGGCTGTATAGGCTCTCCTTCCCACTCAGAAGCCTGGCCGTTGGATCCCAACCTGGAACGGGCCACGGCCACGCGGATCAATTCCGGCAGGTGGTTCTGGAAGAGTGTTGGCGAAGTGCCGGCGGCCGCAATCGCTTGTTCCAGGGCTGCCACCAACTCACGTACGTTACCCGGCCAGGTATAGTTGGCCAAGGCCTCAAAAAACCCCGGCGTTACTTCCTTGTCGCTGATGTTATAGCGTTTGCAAAGGCGATGGGTGTGGAATTCCACTAAGTCTCGAAGGTCCTGCATGCGCTCCCGCAAGGGGGGTACGTGAATGGACAGGGCCCTGATGCGAAAGAGCAGGTCCTTGCGAAAACGGCCCTCAGCCTCCATTTTGTCCAGATTGCGGTTGGTGGC
Source organism: Desulfarculaceae bacterium (assembly GCA_050116255.1). Classification (GTDB taxonomy): domain Bacteria; phylum Desulfobacterota; class Desulfarculia; order Desulfarculales; family Desulfarculaceae; genus JASFOZ01. The sequence continues at coordinate 8,564 of JASFOZ010000061.1, read as the reverse complement.
CGCCACCAGCCGGAAGTCGCTGTTAAGCTCCTGGGTGCCGCCAACCGGGCGGAAGCTGTGATCCTGTAGCACCCGCAGAAAGGATTTCTGCATGGATAGGGGAAGCTCACCGATTTCATCCAGAAAGAGGGTTCCGCCATGGGCCTGTTTGATCAAACCCTCCCGGGACCGGTCAGCCCCGGTGAAGGCGCCCCTCTCATAGCCGAACAGAATGCTTTCCACCAGGGTTTCGGGCAAAGCCGCGCAATCCACCACCACGAACCCGCCGGCAGAACGCCGGCAGTTCTGGTGTATGGCGCGGGCGAAAAGCTCCTTGCCGGTCCCGGTTTCACCGGTGATCAAGACGCTAAGCTCGCTGGCCGCTGCCTGGGCCAGCAGGTTGTAGCAGGCGCGCATGGCCGGGCTGTTGCCGATGATGCCGGCCTGGTTCAGGTCCAGTTGCGGCTGATGAGTCATCTTTTCCTGACGGAACTGAAGTGCCCGGGTCAAGGGTAAGGTAATGGAATTAATGGAATCTCCCTTTTCCACGTAGGCCCAGGCCCCGTTCTTTATGGCCAGCTCAGCTCCGTCTTGGCTTCCAGAGCCGGTTATTATGATTATTTCTGGCGATGAGGTAGTCTGCCTGAGTTCGGGCAAGACTTCCAAACCGTTTCCGTCCGGCATGGTCACATCCAAAAATATCACATCAAAATCCTGACTTTTAGCGGTTTGCAAGCCGTCATGCAGATACGACGCCGTGGTGGGGTTATGGCCCAAGCGCTGTATGTGACGGGCCAGGATTTGGCATATGTGCTGGTCGTCATCTATGATCAGCACTTCCGCCATGTTTCACTCTCCTGTCTCTTTAGGATGCCGTATATACCCTTGAGGGATAAGCTATTCTCGAGAATATTCCGCACCCCAGGGTATTTTTGTCTTCCAGGGATGATAATTTAAATCAACAGATTGCAGGTGGATTGCCTTTATGGCGCCGTTGAGAATAGGGCACAATAAAGCTACTTGCCTTATGGATGAATCGCCACTAGGAGACGGGGGGCGGTGGAAGTCAAGCGCATGCAAGCGAGGAAAAGATAATCGCTACGCCATGGTTTGTTGGCGCTATTGCCTTGCCGCTGCCGGAGGTTCCGGGTTGGTGATGTGTCTAAGCCTGCTGATGAAATCAATTAGTTTGGTTCCCCCGGTATTTTGCCGTGTAAAGGAGCGCTTGTTTTTTCAACCCCCCAATGTCCCTCAAGCGGGATTTCCATCACAGGTTTAATCCACCGCTGGGGGCAGGCTGCCTTTACCTATAATATTATCATATTACCTGTTGATAATCTTTTGCAACTGGTAGGATTGCGGATGCTGCGGGCCGCCTGGGGCCTGTGCTAATCTGTCAATGTCCAACGGCTTAATTTTAGCGGGTGGCGCGGTTGTGGTCAAAGTTGTTTGTACAGGCGATCTCCATATAGGGCGCAGATCCAGCCGGATTCCCCATCATCTCAGCGGGCCTGGATTTTCAGCGGCTGAGGCCTGGCGCCGGGTCGTTGATCTGGCTCTTGAAAAAAACGCGGACCTGGTGGTTATCGCCGGAGACTTGGTCGATGAATCCAACCGCTTTTTCGAGGCCTACGGACCCTTGGAACGGGGGCTGGGCAGGCTGGCTGGAGCCGGAATCGCCACCCTGGCGGTGGCCGGCAATCATGACCACGCCGTGTTGGAGCCTTTGCAAAGCAGCTTTTCCAGCCCGGCTTTTCACATATTGGGTAAGGATTCCAAATGGGAAAGGCAGGTAATCAAACGGGGAGGGGAAAAGATACTTCAGGTATGGGGCTGGTCTTTTCCATCAGGCCATGTGCGCGAAAATCCCCTGGCAGGCCTGGATATAGCCCTGGACCCCGAAATTCCTTCTTTAGGGCTGGTGCATGTTGATCTGGACCAGCCATCCAGCCGCTATGCTCCCTGTTCCCAAGACGACCTCAGAAAGCACCCCTTGAGCTTGTGGGTCGTTGCCCACCAGCACGAGGCCAAAGTCAGCGACCCTGGCCAGGGCCCGGTCATATTAAACACAGGTTCACCACAGGCCCTGGACCCCGGTGAAACCGGCTGGCATGGCGCTTGGCTGGCGGAACTGGCCCTGGGCACCAGGCCCCGGCTGCACCGGCTGCCAACTTCAAGCGTGCGTTATGATTTGGTGACCGTGGACTTGGATGGAGTTAGGGAATCCGGGGCGGCCACCACCCTGATAAACCAGGAACTCTCCCGCCATCTGGAGATGGTTGAGGCTGAAAGCCGATCCCTGGAGCTGATGCTCTGCCGCCTGCTTCTTAAGGGGCGCACTGCTTTGCATGGCCAGCTGCCCCAGCTAATGGGCGGGCTGAAGGAAGACCTTGAACGCCGCCCCCGGCAGGCCACCCTGGCGGTGGAAAAGCTCGTATTTGAAACCCGGCCCCTTTTGGATCTGGAGCAGCTGGCCGATGGCGCCGGTCCGGTGGCCATGCTGGCCCGGCTCATAAAGAATCTCGAGTCCCAAGACCTCTCCCGGTCTCAGGAAAAACTGGTGCAGCAGGTCTGGGACCAGACCAGCCGGATACACCAGGCCCGGGCTTATATGGACCTGGTGCAAGACATGCCTCCGGACCGGGATCAGGTGCGCCGCTACCTGATCCGGCAAGGCCTCTTGCTGCTGGACAGCCTGGCAGCCCAAAAGGAGGCGCTATGAAGCCGGTGCTGCGCTTTGAAGAGCTGAACATCCGGCGCATGCCCGGCTTTCCCGAGGGAGGCCCCCGGCTGAAGAAGTTGGCCTCTGACCTGAACATCATCTTTGGCCCCAATGCTTCGGGCAAGACCACCACCGCCCTGGCCCTGCAGGCCTTGATCTGGCCCCGCCTTTTGGGCCAAAAGGATTTTTCTGTGCAAGGCCGTTTCACTGTGGACCAAGAGCCCTGGTCTGTGGATTTGTATGCCGGGCGCTGCGAGGTACAGCGGCAAGGGGCGAACAGGGATCATCCTGTATCCTTGTCCGGTGACATGAGCGACCGTTACCGCCTGGGGCTTCACGAATTGCTCCTGGCTGACAACCGGGGTTACGAAGAGGCCGTACTCAGAGAGTTGGCCGGCGGCTTTGATCTGGCCGCCGCCTCGGAGCAGTTGGGTTTTTCTGAGCGCAGCCCCCGCAAGGGAACGGCGAACCGGGACTTGGATGCAACTAAAGCGGCAGTGCACGAGGCCAGCCTCTATCAACAAGGGCTGGTTGCCAAGGAAAGGGATTTGACCGGCCTTAAGGGCCAGCTAAAAACAGCCGAATCAGCCCGGGACAGGTTGGGATTACTGGAGCGGGCCTTGGCCCATGTAGATGCTACGGAAAATTTCCAAGGGGCCCAGGAGGCTGCCGCCGCCTTTCCGGAGAAGATGGCCCTTCTGACCGGTGACGAAGGCGAGCGCCTGGACGACATGAGCCAAAAGATGGCACAGGAAAGGGAAGGGCAGCAGCAGGCGCGCACGGAGTTGGCCCGGGCCCAGGCGGATATGGATAGCTGTGATCTGCCCGCCGGGGAGGTTTCGTCCTCTTTGGTTGAGCCGCTAAGGCATCAGGTGGAGCAACTGGAACGGTTGTCCGGGGATCTGGCCCATAAGGAACAAGAGCTGGCCGGAGCCAAAGAGAGGGAAGCCGGTTATTTCAGGCGTCTGGGCGGCGGCGTGGACCCGGAAAAGGCCCAGGCCCTGGACATGAAAGACCTGGAGAAAGTGGCCCGGTTCGCCCGCAGGGCCGAGACCTGGCGAAATCAGGACCAGGCTTGTCAGGCCCTGGCGGATTGGCTCCAAAGCAAAGACCAGGCATCTGACATGGACGCCCTGAAGCAAGGGCTCTTTTTGCTGCGGCGCTGGCAAAGCGAAAATGATTCTGCCCCTAAATTGGATGTCACTGGCAGCCTGATTCTGGTTTTGGCCGGAATCTGCCTGGCCCTGGGGGTGAGCCTGGGGCTGTGGGTGCATTGGGGTTTCCAGGGGCTTTCTCTGGCCGGGGTGTTGGCCCTGATATGGGCCTGGCGCCGGATTATACGGCCTGGAAACAGGGGCCAGCGGGAGGCGGACTTTCTGGGCCTGGGTTTGACCCCTCCGGCGGGCTGGACTCCGGATAATGTTTCTTCGCGGATCGAGGAACTGGTGGAGGAGATTTCCCGGGCTGCGGTTTCCCAGGAACGGTCCCAGCGCTGGGCTGACCTGGAAACACGCCGCCAGCGGCTTGGGGAGGAGCGGCAGTCCTTGGACCAACAGCACCGGGAGCTGGCTGCCCAGCTGGGCGTGACCCCGGACCAGGACGAGGCCCAACTGGTCGCCTGGGTGGAGCGTCTGCTCCATTGGCAGCAGGTTTACACCCAGGTCCAGGAACTAAGCGCCTCCTTGGAGCAGGGGCGGGGCCAACTGGATGAGGCCTTGGCCGAACTGAACCAAAAACTTGAGCCCCTGGGGTTTGCCCCAGCCCTGGATCTGGTTTCAATCAGGGGGCAAGTGGATGATTTAAGCCGGCGCCTGACTGTGTATCAGCAGGCAGTGGTGCGCAAAGAAAATGCCCGCCAGAGGCTTGGTGACCACGACCATAGATTGACTCAGCTGCAAAATGAAATGGCGCAGCTATTCGCCAAGATCGGCCTGAGCGATCAGGAAGAAGCCGCCCTGCGCAGTTGGATCAGGATGCTGCCCGATTACCGGGCTGCTGCCGACCGCTTGCGCGAGGCGGAACAAGAGCTGGCCCGAACCCGGGCGGGGCTGGTTCAACATCCGGAGTTGCTGGAAAAGACCCGGGAGGAGCTACAGTCCCAGTACCGCGTTTGCCAGGATCAGAGTTCCCAACTGAACGAGATAAGCAAAACCATCGGCGCCATCGAATCCGAGATCGAGCGGGCCAAACAAAGTCATGATCTGGAAGAGGCGTTGGCCCGGCAGGACGAGTGCCTCCAGAACCTGCGCGAACTGCGGGACCAGGATTACCAAGCTACGGCGGGCTGGGTTTTGGCCCAATATCTGGAGGAGGAAAACCGCGATCAAAACTTGCCCCAGGTCTTTCACCAGGCCCGGCGTTTGTTGGCCCTGATCAGCAACCACAGATACCAGCTCGAATTTGACCCCAAGGGGCCGGAGTTCCGGGTCAGCGACTCCCGGACCGGCAGGGGCCTTTCTCTGGCTGAGTTATCCAGCGCCACCCGGGTGCAGCTACTATTGGCGGTGCGTTTGGCCTTTGTGGAGGAGCAGGAGAACGGTCCCCGTTTACCCTTGCTCTTGGACGAGACCCTGGCCAACAGCGATGAAGAGCGCACCCAGGCCATCATCGAGGCGGTGGCGGCCATATCCCAGGAAGGGCGCCAGGTCTTTTACTTTACCGCCCGGGAGGCCGAAGTGAATAGGTGGCAGGAGGTGATCTCAGCCCGGCCGGGCCTGGACTGGGCCAGGGTGGACTTAGAACCCATGCCGCCGGGCTCCATCAGGGACTACTCTCCCGAGCCTTCGTTGGTGCCTGAACCCGGAGACTTGAGTCATGCCCAATATGGGCAGGTGTTGAAGCCGCCGCCTTTGGACCCGGCAAAGTTCCATAGCGGGGCGGTGCATCTTTGGTACTTGGTCGAGGATGTAAATTTGCTGCACCGCTTATTGGAGATGAAGATCAAACACTGGGGCCAGTTGCAGACCTTGCTGGCCCACAACGGCAAACCTCTGCTGGAGGGCGGCGGGCAAGCCCTGCAAAAGGCCCAGGCCTCCGCCCGGACGCTCAAGTTGTTGGCCTCGCAGTGGCGCATCGGCCGGGGGCGGCCGGTCTCTAAAATGGATTTGGTTGAGGGCGGGGTGAGTGAGGCCTTTTTGGAGCAGGTGGCGGCCCTGAATCAATCCCTTAAGGGGAGTGCGGCAGACCTGCTTCAGGCCTTGGAACAAGGCCAGATCAAAGGATTCCGCTCCACGGTCAAGGACAGATTGCGGGACTATCTGGAGGAGGCCGGATGCCTGGATAGCCGGGAGCGCCTGACCCGAGAAGAGATACGCCTGCGCGCCCTGGCCGGGGCGGCGGCTGATATTCAGGCGGGGCTGATGGATGCCGGGCGGATCGACCGCCTGATGCACTGGCTGCTGCCAGAGGAATCAGTACCCGAGCAGCCTGCCGAACCGGCTTAGAGATTCAAGCCTGACCTGTCGAACCCGGCTCTCTCCTTTAGGAAGCCGTCTCTATCTCCACTAAGTTGCAATGAAAGGCGTTGGAGCCGCCCAGATCAGCCAGACGCTGGCTGGTCAGGTGATTGATGCCTTTGCCCCCCGGCGTGTGCCGCCCCCAGTAAAGGCCCTCCGCCACGGTCACGCCCGGCAAGGTATGTTTCTCGACCTTGGCCCGCAGAAGGCAATCACCACGGCCGTTATAGACTCGCACCTGATCGCCGTCCTCTATGCCCCGGGCCCTGGCGTCGTCCTCGTGCATCAACACGCTGGCCGACCCGGCCTGCTCAAGCAGAGAATCCACTTCGTTGAAAGTGGAGTTTAGAAATTGATGACAGGGCGGGGTGATGAGCTGCAGGGGATAACTCCCCAATCCTGGTTCGTCCTGGCTGGGGCTGCCGTCGGGAAGAGGATCCAGACCCATATCGGCCAGGGCTTGCGAGTAAAACTCCACCTTCCCGGAAGCGGTGGGAAAGCCGTCGGCATAGGGATTTGCCGGGGCGTTCACCCGCAGGATCGGTGATTGGCTGAGGCGTTCAAAGGTAATGCCTTCAAGATAGGGTGAGGGCGAGTCCAGCAGCCAGGCGATGATTTGATCCTCACTGGCCTGAAAGACCTCTTCATCAAATCCAAAGCGCTGGGCCAGCTCTTGAAACACCGACAAGATGGAGCGGCATTGGCCCGGCGCCGGGATTACCGGGCGGGCCATCTGCAGATAATAGTGGCCATAGGCAGCGTATATGTCGGTCATCTCCATACTGCTGCTCCCGGGCAATACCAGGTCGGCAAAGGAGGCGGTCTCGGTGAGAAACATTTCCTGGACCACGGTGAATAGATCCTCCCGGGTTAATCCGGCCAACACCTGCGAGGTGTCCGGGGCCACCACCGCCGGGTTACTCAGATAAACGTGAAGAAACTTCACCGGCGGATCTTTCAAATTGGTCAGGTTGTCTCCCAACTCCACCATGTTGATGCTGCGGACGTCAGGAGGGGCAAGATCCTGCCGCACCAGACGGCTGGTGTTCAAGGCAAAGGCGGGGCCGATGGACCTGGCCAGGCCTCCGCCCTTTTTGGCAAAGGCGCCCACCAATGCCGGCAAAAGCACGATGGTGCGCATGGCCATGGCGCCCTTGATCTGGCGGGCCGGTCCCCAGCCGGTGCGGATAAAGGGGGCCTGGGCCCGGCCGAACTCACGCGCCAGTTGCTGGATATCAGCAGCCGCTACGCCGGTGATCCCTTGCGCCGTTGCCGGCGGGTATTGCTGCACCCGTTCTTTTAGTTGTTCAAAGCCTTGGGTGTACTTGGAGATATAGTCCTGGTCTACCAGATCCTCGCTGATGAGTACATGCATCATGGACAAAGCCAAGGCTGCGTCTGTGCCCGGCCTGAGCATGAGATGACGGTCAGCCTGTTTGGCGGTGCGGTTGCGGTAGGGATCGATTACCACAATCTGGGCCCCCCGGCGGCGTGCCTTTTGGAAAAAGGGCCAGGCATGCACATTGGTGGACAGGGTGTTGTTGCCCCAGATGATTATCAGGTCAGAGTCCACCGCCGATTCGATGTCTGTGCTGGGACCGCTTCCCAGGCTGGCTTGGTATCCCGCCGCGGCGGTAGCACTGCAGATGGTTCTATTAAGGCGGGAGGCCCCCAGCTTGTGAAAAAAGGCGTCGCCGGCACTACGGTTTATCAGCCCCATGTGGCCGGCATAGGAATAAGGCAGGACCGCTTCGGCGCCGTGGTCGGCGATGACGCTGGTCAACCGTTGTTCCAACAGATCAAGCGCCTCTGGCCAGGATATCTCTTTGAAACTGCCGCTGCCCTTGGGGCCGTTGCGTACCAAGGGCTTAGTGAGGCGGTGGGGTGAATGAATGCGCTGGGGATAGCGGGACACCTTGGTGCAGACAAAGCCCTGGGTAAAGGGGTGATCCGGGTTTCCGCGCACGGAAAGGATGCGTCCGTCCTCCACTTCGGCCAAAAGGCCGCAGGTGTCGGGGCAGTCATGGGGGCATACTGAAGGCAGATATTTTTTCATGGCCAGCCTTACTTGGAAGTTGTCAAGGTGGTCTCATAATAGCCAAATAGGCTGGATTGAGCAAACCGGACCAGGGTGGGCAACACAAAACGGAGTGATATTCAGGGATATGATCAAATGCCATGAAGGCTAGGGGCTGTTCCCGTTCGCAAAAGATGAGTTAGCGTGATTTCTCATAAATAAAGCCGGCCCTTCTCAGGCCGGCTTTATTATCTCGCCCGGCAAGCATCGCTGCATACTAGAGACTGTCAGATTTTCTGTGTATGAGCCATAAGCAGATATGTTTTTCTGGTTCAATATTGCACGGCCTGTAATCTGTCGTCAAACAGGATGGCAAACTGGTTCATAGCCT
>JASFOZ010000060.1:0-13384 GCA_050116255.1 Desulfarculaceae bacterium | reverse complement strand
GAGCGTATAGATGAGATGGGCGGCGCCGTGGAGGCGGTGGAGAGCGGTTTTGTCCAGCGCGAGATACAGCAGGCGGCCTATGCCTACCAAAAAGCGGTGGAGAGCGGTGAACGGGTGGTAGTGGGGGTGAACAAGTTTATCACCGATTCGCCTCCGCCCAAGAATCTTCTCCGGGTTGACCCCAAGGTGCGCGAGGAACAGATTGCGGTGCTGGCCAAGCTGAAAGACCAGCGGGACAACCAGGCGGTCAAACAGGGGCTGGCCGCCCTCAAAAAGGCTGCCCTGGGGGATGACAATCTGATGCCGCCCATTTTGGACTGCGTCCGGTCATACGCAACCTTGGGGGAGATCTGTGACACCCTGCGCCAGGTATTCGGCGAGTACCAGGCACCCACCACCATCTAAGGCAAGAGGTCGTTGAGCATGCGCAAAATCAGGGTTTTAGCTGCCAAACCCGGCCTGGACGGACATGACCGGGGCATTAAAGTGATCGCCAGCGCCCTGCGCGACGCGGGCATGGAGGTCGTGTATACCGGCCTGAGACAGACGCCGGAGCAGATCGTGGCCACAGCGGTGCAAGAGGATGTGGATGTGATCGCCTTGAGCGTGCTCAGCGGCGCTCACGATTATCTCTTTCCCAAGGTCATGGAGTTGGTGCGCCAAAAGGGTTTGGATGACATCTTGGTGATCGGAGGGGGCATCATACCGGAAGAGGATATACCCCCCCTCAAACATGCCGGCATTGCTGAGATATGCGGACCGGGCACCGCTACCGCCGACATCGTAAGTTACATAAAAAACAACCTCAAAAGAAAAGTTGACTGACGGTTGGGGTGGAAACCCTGGCCCGGGAAAACGCATAAAAGGGGCCTAGTATCCAAATGGATTGGTTTCCGCCAATCCGTACAGCCTGCCTTTAGGGTAAAATGACCGGGCTCTTTTGGGCGGGATTTCCCAAATAAGCTATCAAATAAATAGCTTATGTGCGCAGCCCCCAAGCAGCTTTTTCAGGGGGATTCGCCAAGCCTCGCAGACCCATGCAATTGAAAATATGGAATAAGCTTGGCAATTACCCCTTGCTAACCTTTAGCTTTTCACTATAATTAACCTCGGCTTCCATTGCGAGGCCAAGGTCCGTTGGCTCCAAAAGAAGCGGGGACTCAGATGTTCAGCCCCTCATTAAGAAGGGGTGGTGATGAGAGTATCCCCGGATGGGGCCTTGGGAAGTTGAGCGGGCATAACTCAGTTGGTAGAGTACGAGCTTCCCAAGCTCGGAGTCGCGGGTTCGAGCCCCGTTGCCCGCTCCATCCTGTGAACGACCGACTCCGCCTTTGCGGGCAGCCCCGGCAACGGCCGGAGCACCCGTGTGGGGTGTCCCTTTTTGAGGCGGTCATCGGGCGCTGTCCTCCGGCGCCGGACGGCCTGCTTCGATTAGTGGATCTGATCCGATCTGTACGGCTGGTTGGCCATTGTCAAGCCGGATAGATTAGAACGGTCCACAGCCCTTGACGGGCAGGGCCATTGCTGCGCCTTGCGCCAGCCGCAGGGGGCGGTTGGGACGGGGCCTGGGAAAAACACAGCGGGCGTTGAAATTTATGGCCACTGCGGTGGATGAAGTAGTTGACTTGCATAGATCGAGCGAAACACATACCTCGGGGCAGGATGCCAAGCCAAAGGGGCCTGATCCTGAAACCGGGCAGCACCTGCGCCTGCTGGAACTGATAGAACCGGTGGTGCGTTCCGAGGGGTTGGTGCTGGTGGAGCTGGTGTGGCGCCGGGAGGGAAAGGGCCAGGTGCTGCGGCTCTATGTAGATCGTCCCGATGGTGGCATCACTTTGGATGAATGCGCTGAGGTGAGCCGCCAGGTTTCAGACTTGCTGGACGTAGAGGACTTTATCGAGCAGAGATATAACCTGGAGGTCAGTTCCCCCGGGTTGACTCGCCGGCTTAAAGGCCGGCGCGAATATGAAATTTTTGCAGGGCGTACGGCCAAGCTGATCGTTTCCGATACCCAAGGAGCCACCGAAACCCTGAAAGGGCGCCTTAGGGGGCTGGCCGGTGATGATGTGCTTTTGGAACTAAACGGGCGTATTCGCGCCTTGCCCCTGGCCAGGGTGGTGAAGGCCAACCTGGACTTGGAAGATTAAACCAGGGGCTATGGGGAGCATCCCATGAGTGAATTAAAGAGGATGATCGACCTGGTGGCCAAAGAAAAGGGCCTGGACCGTGAGATCCTCATCAACACCTTAGAGGAGGCCATGCGCTCGGCTGCGCGCCGCAAGTTGGGCAGCAAGGTGGAAGTGGATGTGGCCTACAACGACGACGCAGGTGAGGTTGAGGTCTTCGAGTTCAAGGAAGTGGTGGAAGACTTTCAAGATCCGGAAACGCAGGTTGACTTGAAAGAAGCCTTGCAGTTGGATCCTGATTGCCAGGTTGGAGATGAACTGGGGGTAAAGGTCGATACCGGGGATTTTGGCCGTATCGCCGCCCAAAGCGCCAAGCAAGTGATCATCCAGCGTATGAAAGACGCCGAGCGCGATATTATCTTTGAAGATTTCAAGGACCGCAAAGGCGAAATCATCAACGGCATAGTGCAACGGTTCGACAAGGGCGCCATCGTGGTCAATTTGGGCCGCACCGAGGCGGTGCTGCCGCCCAAGGAGCAGGTGCCCCGGGAAGGGTACCGGCCTGGTGACAGGCTGCGGGCCTATGTCTTGGATGTAAAGCGCATCAGCCGCGGCCCCCAGATTATTTTATCCCGCACCCACCCCGCCTTTATCGAGGCGCTTTTTGAGCTGGAGGTGCCGGAGATAGGTGAAGGCATCGTCACCATCGAAGGTGTCGCCCGGGAGCCGGGGAGCCGCACCAAGCTGGGTGTGCACTCTTCGGACCGCGACGTGGATCCGGTGGGCGCCTGTGTGGGCATGAAAGGTTCCCGGGTCCAGGCGGTGGTGCAGGAGCTGCGGGGGGAGAAGATAGACATAATCGCTTATGATCCTGACCCGGCCAAATATGTGGTCAACGCCCTGGCTCCGGCAGAGATAAGCCGGGTGATTGTTGACGAGGTCAATCAGAGCATGGAGGTCATTGTGGCCGATGACATGCTTTCTTTGGCGATCGGCCGCAGGGGCCAGAATGTGCGTTTGGCCAGCAAGCTCACCGGCTGGCGCATTGATGTGAAAAGCGAAACCAAGTACTCAGAAGATCTCCGCGATGGCTATCGCTCCCTGTTGGATGTGGTGGGAGTGGGAGATGTGGGGGCGGACACGTTGTACCAGGCGGGATACGGTTCCGCTGAGGCCCTGGCCGCAGCCGACGCGAGTGATCTGACCGGCCTGCCTGACATTAGTGAGGAACGGGCCAATGTCTTAATCGCCGATGCCAAGCAATACCTGGCCGATCGCGAGGCCGGGCTTCTGGAGGCAGAGGCTGAGGAAGAGACGGCATCCAAGGAAGAAGATTCTTCAGAGGCGGAAGCACCGGCTCCGGAGGAAGAAGCAGCGGCGGATGCGGAACCCGATACAGGGGATGAGGAAAGCGCGGAAGCAGCTGTGGAATCTGCGCCGGCAGAAGAGACCCAGGACCCTGAGGTCCAGCCCGTGCCTGAAGCTGAGGCGGAAGAAGAGGAACAAAGGCAAGAGGACCAAACAAAGCAGGATTGAAAACGGCTGCACAAAAAGACTCCAACGAGTGTGTGCAGCCTGCGGCCGCCGGCCGTCTCAGGCCCCAGCACTCAATATGGGCCTGAGGGGAAGCAGGGTCCCAGAGACCGCGAGCGCCGGCCTTAAGGTGGTTAAAGTGGAAGGGCTCTCAGGTACTGGGCAAGGAGCTGCCTTGAAAAATTGGCAGGTTCCAAGTGAAGGGGGGCCTGTTAGCCGGCTGCTGAACGAAATAGATGGGACGATGTTAAAGACTCAGCTAAACAAAGAGGCTCTTTTTGAGCCGCCGGAGGATTCGAGGGGATTCTGATGGCCAAAATGCGGGTTTACGAGCTGGCCAAAGAACTCAAGCTCGACAGTAAAGAGCTGGTGAGACAGCTCATTGAAATGGGTTATGACGTGCGCAACCACATGAGCACTCTCACCGAGGACGAGGCTCAGGCTGTGCGGGATAAACTGTTGGAATCCCGCTCCGAAGTGGTTCAGGAAAAGCGCATATCCAAGCGGGTTATACGCCGCCGGCGCAAGAAAATCGAGGCGCCGCCCGAAGCCGAGGCTGCCGAGGAGGAAGAGGCGGCCGCAGAGGCCGGACCTGCCCCGGAGGCTGAGCCGGCTGCGGCAGCGGAACCTGAGGTTGAGGCCCCGGCCCAACCTGAAGAGGTGGCTGCTGCCGAACCGGCGCCTGAGGGTGGAGAGCCCCAACCTGAGGAAGCTGAAGCACTGGCCCAGCCGGCAGAGCCGGAACAGGAGCCGGAGCTGCCGGCTGCGGTGGAAGAGGCGGCTCCAGAGCCGGAGCCGGAGCCTGTGACTGCGGAGGCGGCGGAAGCGGCCGAAGCTCCAGCGGAGGCGCCTGAGCCAGAAAAAGAGGTCAAGCCCAAGAAACAAGCCAAAGCCAAGGCAGCCGCCAAACCGCGCCGCTCCAAGTCGGACAAACCGGCCAAGATCATTAGCCGTCCCGAGGAACTCCCTCCAAGCCGGGCTCGCAAAGCCGGGGCTCCGGCTCCGCCAGAAAAGGGACCCAAACGAGGGCCGGCCTCTCCCCCTGTGGATCAGGCGACCATACCTCCGGTGGATCGGGGAGGTGATCAGCGTACGCGGACCCGGCGTAAAAAGGGCAAAAAATCGACATCCATTCCTGATGATGATTTTTTAATGCGCAAGTCCAGCAGCCGGCGCCGTGAGATCCTGGACAAGGCTGATCTGTACGAAGGGCGGCCCATGCGGGGCCGCCGCCGGGGCGCAGCTCCAACCAAGAAGTCCAAAAAGACCGAAATAACCACACCCAAGGCCATTAAAAGGCGCGTCAGAGTGGGGGAGGCCATTACTGTCGGCGAATTGGCCAAACGCATGGGCATCAAGTCGGCGGAAATGGTGGGACGCTTGTTTCAGATGGGCATGATGGTCACGGTCAACCAGTCCCTGGATGTGGATGACGCCACTTTAGTCGCCAATGAGTTCGGCTTTGAGGTGGAAAAAACCGCATTCAAAGAGGACTTGATACTGGAACAGGTCCAGGACAAGCCCGAAGAACTGGCTCCCCGTCCGCCGGTGGTGACTATCATGGGTCACGTTGACCACGGCAAGACATCCTTGTTGGATGCCATTCGGGCCACGGATGTGGTGGCCGGAGAAGCCGGAGGCATCACCCAGCATATAGGGGCTTACAATGTCCATCTTAAGCAGGGCGGTCAAGTTGTCTTTGTGGATACGCCCGGCCACGAGGCCTTTACTCACATGCGGGCCCGTGGAGCCCAGGTGACCGATGTGGTGGTGTTGGTGGTGGCTGCGGATGATGGCGTCATGGAGCAGACCAAAGAGGCGGTCAATCACGCCCGCGCCGCGGAAGTGCCCATTTTGGTGGCGATAAACAAAACCGACAAGGCCGGCGCAGACCCGGAAAAGGTGCGTAGGCAATTGTCTGAGATGGAGTTGGTGCCCGAGGAATGGGGCGGTGACACTCTGGTCATAGATGTTTCGGCCAAAACCGGGCAAGGTGTGGACAACCTGCTAGAGATGCTGCAATTGCAGGCCGAAATTCTTGAGCTAAAGGCCAACCCCAACAAACCCGCCCGGGGGGCGGTGCTGGAGGCCCGCCTGGACAAAGGACGGGGACCGGTGGCCACTATCTTGGTTCAAGAAGGCACCCTCCATACCGGTGATTATGTGATCTGCGGAACCAAGGCCGGCAAAATTCGGGCCATGTTTGATAACTTGGGCCGCCGCGTGGATATGGTCAGCCCTTCCGAGCCGGTGGAAATCCAAGGACTGAGCGGCGTGCCGGAAGCGGGCGATGATTTCGCGGTGGTGGAGAGTGATAAACAGGCCAAACAGGTGGCCGAACACCGCACCCTCAAAAAGCGCGATGCCGAACTGAGCGCTCAAACCAGGCTTAGCCTGGAGGGCTTTCTGGATCAGATGAAAGATGGACAGGTGCAAGAGCTGAAGCTGGTGGTCAAGGCCGATGTGCAAGGATCGGTAGAGGCATTGGTGGACGCCTTGTCCAAGTTGGGCAATGAGGAGGTTAAGGTCAATGTGATCCAAGCCGCCACTGGGGCTATCACCGAAACCGATGTCATGCTGGCCTCGGCCTCTGATGCCTTTATCATAGGCTTCAACGTGCGCCCCACCGGCAAGGTCAGTGAAGTGGCTGAGGGTGAAGGCGTTGAGGTCCGCACCTATGAAGTGATTTACCAGGTAATCGACGAGGTTAAAGCCGCCCTCACCGGCCTTTTGGCTCCCACCTATGAGGAGGAGGTCATCGGCCGCGTGGAGGTGCGCGAGACCTTCCGGGTGCCAAAGCTGGGCGCCATCGCTGGCAGTTACGTAACGGACGGGAAGGTGGAGCGCAACGCCCAGGCCCGCCTGCTGCGGGATGGCGCTATTGTGGCCACCACCCGGGTCATCAGCCTGCGGCGCTTTAAGGACGATGTCAAAGAAGTGGCCCAGGGTTTTGAGTGCGGCATCGGGCTGGAGAACTACGACGATATAAAAGTGGGGGACAACATCGAGATTTTCAAAACCCATGAAGTGGCTGGCCAACTGTAAAAACAATGATTGCCGCAGTTTTGAGAAACGGTTTTAGGAGATTGGCTGTAGGCATGCTGCTCAATAGGTCCTTGGAGGCGTAGGGCTGTATGGCGGGGATGAATAGGAGCTGTAGCCATAGAGGGATCTTATGGTCGTGGGCGCTTTGAATATTACTTTGCACATGGCGGAAGGCGACAGCCTCAAGGCCAAACGCAAAGTAGTCAGATCCATCCTCGACAGGGTGCGCAGTAAATTCAACAGTGCTGCGGCCGAGACCGGCACCAACGACCTTTGGCAGAGGATTGAGCTGGGCTTTTCGGTGTGCGGCAATCAGCCCGCCCATGTGGAACGCCAATTGGACGAGATAACACGCTTTGTGGAGCGGCTGGCTCTGGCCGAGGTAACAGACGTCAGGCTGGAGGTGATCAACCTCAAGGAGATGACCTGGGCTCCGGCGGCGCGGGCATGGTGAGAAGGAGCTGCAACTGTGATGCATTGTTTTGAAAGGCAAAGGCATGGGAGCTACCCGCCGGACCAAAAGATTGGGCGCTTTGATACAGTCTGAGCTGGGAGACCTTTTGCTGCGCAGGGTGCAGGATCCACGGCTGCGCCAAGTCTCCTTGACGGCGGTGGATGTCAGCCCCGACCTAAGCCAGGCCAAAGTATATTACAGCCTTTGGGATGAGGACCGGCGTGGACAAGTGGAACAGGGCTTTGCCGCCGCCTCGGGGTTTCTGAGGCGGGAGTTGGCCAAGCGCCTGCATCTTAAGACCATGCCCCGCCTGATCCCGGTTTATGATTCTTCCTTGGTGAGCGGTGCCCGTATGTCCGCCACCATTGAGAAAGTACGCAGCCAAGATGAACTGGAAGCCCGCCGGCGCGGCGAGGCATTTGAGACGGACGAGGACAAAGCGTGATAGACGCCGTGGCCAACATGCTTAGTGAAGCCGAGCGGGTCCTGGTGGTATCCCACCAAGATCCTGACGGTGACGCCCTCGGCTCTTCCCTGGGGCTGATGCATTTATTGGCCGCTGATAAGGAAGTTTTTGTGCACAGCGCAGGGCCCATAGCCGGGATATACGATTTTCTGCCGGGCAGGGGTCGGATTTCTCCGGAACTGCCCCCAGCGGCGGAGATAGATCTGGCTGTGCTTTTGGATTGTCACGAGCCTTCCCGGGCGGGGGAGGCGGCTGAAGAGCTTTTACCCCGGGTGCCTAAAACGGTCATAGTGGACCACCACCAAGGTGTGCCTAAATTCGGCCAGGTCCGCTGGGTGGACCCGGACTACTCGGCCACCTCGGAGATGCTGGTGGAGATGGCAGAACAGGCTGATCTGCCGATGAATCCCCAGGCCGCAACCTGCCTGTTTGTGGGCCTGCAGACCGATACCGGCTCGTTTCGCTACGGCAACACCACCTCCAGGATTCTGCGCATTGCCGCCGACTTGGTTGATAACGGGGCCAATCCCTGGGCCATCTCCCAGGAAGTCTATGCCACCCAGCCTAAACGGATGATGCTGTGGGCCTCGATCATCAACAACCTTTCATACCTGGCAGGGGGAAGGTTGGCGGTTGCGCAAGTGCTGCAAGACGACCTGAACGCCGCCGGTTGCGGGCCCCAGGATCTGGAACAGGTGGTGGAGACCATCCGCTCCATTCACGGGGTCGAAGTGGCGGTTTTGTTGAGGGAGATGGATGGCGGCGGAGTCAAAGTGAGCCTGCGCTCCCGTGGCCGGGTGAATGTAGCTCAGGTGGCCCAGCAAATGGGTGGCGGTGGTCATCGCAACGCCGCCGGGCTGCGTTTGCGTCAAGACATTTCCTCTGTGCGCCGGCAAATGATCCAGTCTCTGACGGACAAACTGGAGGCGGCCACATGAGGCACGGGCCCAAACCCAGGTTCTTTAGAGACGGCGTATTGATTGTGGATAAGCATCGCGGGCCCACCAGCCACGATGCCGTGGACCGGCTGCGGCGCCGCTTTGCCCCGGCCAAGCTGGGCCATGCCGGCACCTTGGACCCCTTTGCCGAAGGAGTGTTGCTGCTGGTTTTCAACCGCGCCACCCGGTTATCGGAGTTGTTGGGGGCGGGCCACAAGCTGTACCGGGGCGTTCTGGCCCTGGGCCAGGCCACCGACAGCGGCGATCCCACCGGGGAGATTGTGGCTTCGGCGCCGGTGCCGCAGCTCTCCAGGCAAAAGGCGGAAGCGGCCCTAAAGCTGGAGGAAGGCAAGCGCCTTCAGGCGCCCCCTCCGTTTTCAGCGGCCAAGCACCAGGGCAAACCCCTGTACGCCTATGCCCGCCGGGGAATAAAGGTGGAGAAGCCTCCCCGGCCTATTGAGATATTTGGAGCCAAACTGCTCGATTTGGGCGAGGATTGGCTGGAGTTCGAGATTAGATGCTCGCGAGGCACCTACCTGCGGTCCCTGGCGGAAGATATCGCCTCGACCCTGGGTACGGTGGGGCATTTAAGAACCCTCTCGCGGGAAGAGTCCTCTCCTTTCACCCGTGATGAAGCAAAGCCTCTTAAAGAGGTCTGCGATTGGATGCTTGAGGATCTGGAAGATCATTTAATCGGGCCATCCGAGGCCCTGGCCCGCTGCGGCCTGCCTGAAGTGAACCTGGACGAAGACCGGGTTTGGGAGATTCGGCAGGGCCGTATTCTGGGCAGGGAGGTCCTTATGGCCGGCGCCAAGGAAGGTTGCGCGGGCAGAGGAGAGGCATTCAGGGTTGTTTCCCCAAAAGGTGAATTGGTGGCGGTCTTGCGTTGGCTCGGTCCAGGCGAGGTCCGGCCCGGGCGTGATTACGAGACCATTCGCGTATTTCCAGGCCACTCCTAAAGGGGACTGTAAAAAAGTCATAGACGCCTTGGCAGCCAAGGCTGATTAAAAGGAGGAACTAAATTGGTTTTAACCTCGGAAGCCAAAAGCGAAGTCATCAAAAGGTTTCAGCGTAGCAAGGGCGATACGGGATCGCCCGAAGTCCAGATTGCTCTGCTAAGCGAGCGCATCCGTTATTTAACGGATCATTTTAAGGTCCATAGTAAGGACCATCATAGCCGGCGCGGCCTCTTGAAACTTGTAGGCCAGCGCCGCCGCCTGCTGAATTATCTCAAGCGCAAAGATATCGAGCGCTACCGGGCGGTTATCAAGGAGTTGGGTATCCGCAAATAGCCTGGCATCCTTATAAGAGGGACACAGATGTATAAAAAAGTAGCTACGACCATAAACGGTCAGGAGTTTTGCATAGAGACGGGCAAGGTTGCCAAACAGGCCGGCGGCGCCGCTTGGGTCACTTGCGGCGAGACAGTGGTGCTGGTAACCGCTGTGGGCGATCAGTCCAAGCGCGAGGGCATAGATTTTTTGCCCCTGACCGTCGATTATCAGGAACTGGCCTATGCTGCCGGCCGCATTCCGGGCAATTTCTTTCGCCGGGAAATGGGCAGGCCTTCGGAAAAAGAGACCCTTACCAGCCGCCTCATAGATAGACCCATCAGGCCTAGAATGCCCAAAGGCTGGACCCACGAAACCCAGGTCATCGCCAGTGTATATTCGGCAGATAAGATTCATGAATCTGATGTTATGGCCCTGACCGGCGCTTCCGCCGCTTTGATGATCAGCGATGTGCCTTTTGACGGCCCCATCGCCGGGGTGAGGGTCGGCCGCGTGGACGGCGAGTTGGTATTGAACCCCACCAGCCTGCAGATAGAAAAGGCGGACATGGATATCGTGGTGGCAGGCTCACGTAATGCGGTTTGCATGGTTGAGGGCGGAGGCCAGTACCTCCGCGAAGAGGAAGTACTGGAGGCCATTTGGTTTGGGCATCAGGGCCTGCAGCCTTTGCTGGACATCCAAGAAGAGCTGGCCCAAGCGGTGGGCAAACCCAAACGGGCCTTTACACCGCCAGACCCTGAGGAAGACCTGTTGGCCAAGGTGCGTGAGCTGTGCCAGCAAGGATTAAAGGAAGCCCTCGGCACCGGCCCCAAGCTGGAACGTTACGTCAAAGTGCGCGCCCTCAAAGAAGAAGTTGTTGAAAAGATGGGTGAGGAGGCCGAAGGCAAAGAGGGCACCATAAAATCCATGGTTGAGCACCTGGAGGCCGAGGCCATGCGGACCATGATCTTGGATACCGGCCGCCGGGTGGATGGCCGCGATCTGGATAAGGTGCGGCCCATAAGTTGCGAGGTGGGGCTATTACCGCGAACCCACGGTTCGGCGCTTTTCACCAGGGGTGAGACTCAAGCCCTGGTGACCGCAACCTTGGGAACCAGCGGCGATGAACAGCGTATCGAAAACCTCACCGAAGGAGACACCTTCCGCCGTTTCATGTTGCACTACAATTTCCCGCCCTTCTGCGTCAATGAGGCCCGCATGCTCCGGGGCCCGGGACGGCGCGAGATAGGCCACGGAGCCTTGGCCCGGCGGGCGGTGAGCAAGGTCCTGCCTGGGAAAGACGATTTCCCCTATTCCCTGCGCGTGGTCAGCGATATTTTGGAGTCCAACGGCTCTTCTTCGATGGCTACGGTTTGCGGCTCCTCCATGGCCCTTATGGATGCCGGGGTGCCGGTGGCCGGAGCTGTGGCCGGAGTGGCTATGGGGCTCATCGTGGAAGGCGACCGGGTGGCGGTTCTGACGGATATCATCGGCGACGAAGACCATCTGGGCGATATGGATTTCAAGGTCGCGGGCACCAAGGATGGCGTCACCGCAGTCCAGATGGACATCAAGATCAGCGGTATAAGCAAAGAGATTATGGCCCAGGCACTGGAGCAGGCCCGCCAAGGAAGGCTGCACATCCTGGACAATATGAGCCAGGCCATCAGCGGGCCCAGGGGTGAGATCAGTTCTTGGGCGCCCCGCATCACCACCATCAAGATTCCGGTTGAGCGCATCAAGGATATTATCGGCCCCGGCGGTAAGATTATCCGTGGCATTCAAATAGAGACCGGCGCCAAGGTGGATGTAGAGGATGACGGCACCGTGCATGTGGCAGCTGTGGATCAGCAGGCCGGCCAAGACGCCGTCAAGATGATCAAAGAGCTCACCCAGGAGGTCGAAGAGGGAGCCGTCTACGAAGGCAAGGTGGTTCGTATAATGGATTTCGGCGCCTTTGTGGAGATTCTCCCCGGCCGCGACGGAATGGTTCACATAAGTGAACTGGAGCATCATAGAGTGCGCGCTGTCACCGATGTGCTCAAAGAGGGCGATGTGGTGAAGGTCAAGGTGTTGGGTATTGATGACCGGGGTAAGGTCCGCCTAAGCCGTAAGGCCTTGTTGCCGCCTCCACAGGATGGAGAAGAGAGACCAAGGCCGGAGTCCGGAAGGGACCGGGACAGCCGCAACCCTAGAGACCGGCGCGGCGGCGACCGCAGCCGCAGGTGAGTTGGGCGTGATCCAAAGAACCTTACTGGACAACGGCGTCCGCATTCTGAGTGAATCCCTGCCCCAGGTGCATTCGGTCACCTTGGGTATGTGGATGGAGGTCGGTTCCCGCGATGAGGCTGTCGCCCTCAGCGGTGTGAGTCACTTCATCGAACACATGGCCTTCAAAGGCACTTCGCGAAGGGGTCCTTTGGAGATCGCCAAGGAGATCGACCGGCTGGGGGGGCTGGCCAATGCCTTCACCAGTAAGGAAAATACATGTTTTCATGCCCGCGCCCTGGCGCCTCGCCTGCCGGAACTGAGTGATCTGCTCCTGGACTTGTTTTTGCATCCTGTGTTCGATCCCCACGAGTTGGAACGCGAACGCCAGGTGATTTTGCAGGAGATCAACGCGGTGGAGGATGCGCCGGACGAGCTGGTCCATGTGCTGTTCGGCCTTAATTTCTGGCCGGAGCACCCCTTGGGCCGGCCGGTGCTGGGCACGGCCGATACGGTTTCTTCCTTGGATCGGCAGGCGATTTTGGACTATCTTTATTCGGCCTACCTATCCGAGTCTATTGTGGTAGCGGCGGTTGGCGACGTTGACCATCAGCAATTGGTGGACCTGATCGGTGAAGCCCTGGCTGGATTACCCGCCGCCCGCCGCAACGGGCCCCGCCGGCCGCCCCAGGCCAAACCTGGCTTACACCTGGTCAAAAGAGGACTGGAGCAGGTGCATGTGGTGTTGGGGGTCCCGGCGCCATCGGCCACTGAGCCGGAGCGTTTTGCCTGTGCCTTGCTGAACCTGGTTTTAGGCGGAAATATGAGTTCGCGCCTGTTCCAGGAAGTGCGCGAACGCCGGGGCCTGGCTTATGCGGTTTATTCGTTTCTGAACGCCTACAGTGACTCCGGTCTTTTGGGTATTTACATGGGCGTTCCGCCTAAGCGGGCGGCTGAGTCCTTGCAGGTGGTTAGAGGGGAAATGGAAAGATTGGCCGTGGAGCCCTTGACCGAACAGGAGTTGAACGAGGCCAAAATCAGCCTCAAGGACTCCATCTGGCTGGCGGCGGAGAATCCGGATAGCCGCATGACCCGGCTGGCGCGCAACGAATATAACTTTGGCCGGGTGGTGCCCCTTAAGGAAGTCACGGACAACATAGATCAGGTGAACCGCGAAGACCTGTCCCGCCTGGCCGGGAAGATGCTGGACAAAGACCTGTTGGGGGCGACACTATTAGGCCCTTTGGATCAAGACGGCCTGGCCCGGGAGCTCTCCTGGTGAGTTCCGTAAAAGTCGAGGTTTTGCGGCTGCCTCATGGTAAAGACCTGGAGCTGCCGGCCTA
>JASFOZ010000059.1:0-13387 GCA_050116255.1 Desulfarculaceae bacterium | reverse complement strand
CTTCAGTAGGGGTCCTGTCCAGCACCAAGGTCCGGTCCAGAGCCAGGCGGCCTTGCTGAGGGTCCCATTCCGGATAGGCGGTGGCAGCCAAAGGCCGCTCTGGCGGCTGGGGTCCGTTACCCAGCCAACCAAGATTCCATCCTTTGGCGTCACGCCCCATCTTGAGGGAAGGCAGAGTCTTTTGATCGATGCGTTGGGGCAGCTGCCAGGCGGCAGCTTGCTGTCGGTCATGAGCCGGGTCGCTGGCTTTTGCCGGCGCTTTTTGTGAGGAATGGTGGCCTTGGGGCAGGTGCAAATATAATTTGGCGGCCATCTCCATCATACCCAAGGCATCTAGGTCCGGCTTCATTTGGCGCAACTGGGCGATGATTTCCAGGGCCAAATTCTGATCCCCGGGCAGGACCTGGGGCGGCCTTTCTCCTCCTGCCAGGTAATGGGCTGCTAGTAGCAAGGGCCTCAGGCTGGGGTCAAGTGCAGGCCAGGCCCTGGCTACCCTGGTTCTGGCCTGGTGCCACATCGCCAGGTCTCTGGCCAGTCCGGGCATCTGTTTTTGACACATGGCCAGGGTCCGGGCTTCCACGACCAAGGCCAGCAGCATGCGGGCAACCTCAGAAGCAGGAAAGGCGGCGCAGAAAAGAGCGGGGGGAGCGAGTTCCTGCAAGGCTGGCGGGCGCAGGTCCAATTCCAACAACATGGCCCTGATCTTAGCGGGGCCCAGTCTAAAAAGGCCCAGCTTTCGGGGAGCGGCTGCCAGGGCTGCCAGCGACCTCACCATGCAGTCATGATGATCAAATTCCGGGCCCAGGCGGACGGGAAGAGTGATCCGGTCCACTTCTGTCAAGTCCAACCTAGGCCAAGTGGGGTCGCTGGAACCCTTGAAATCGAGCTTCACAGGTTGTCCCGTATGTATGGAGGCGTAGGCGGTAAGCCATCCTGATGCCCTCTTTAGAGTGAAACCGCCTCCCAGGCAATCGGCCTTGGCCAGCCCCAACGAGGATTCAGGATGGAAAAAGCTTCCGGCCTTTACGCCCAACTTTAGCCCCTGCAAAAACCAGCGGGTCAAAGGCCTGGGGTCAAGGCTGGAGCCAGGGCTTTGCGCCCAGTCTGCGAGCCAGTCCCAGGCAACTTGCTTTTGGCTGCGGGCCAAACACAAGGCCAGCCCGAGTAAGAGGCGGGGCCGGGAGTAGGCGGCGGCAGTCTCCAGGGCCAGGCGCAGCGAATCCAACACCGGCTCTCCCGACTCGGCCCAGATACGCGCCAGGCGGATGGCCAGGCGAGCGGCCACAGGATCGTTCAAGGCCCTAAAGGGCCCTAGAGACCGCTCCGCCAGCTCGGTCTGGTAAGCCCCTCTACTCTCTGAGACCAGATCCAGCCACTCTTTGAATCCGTGCTTGTTCAAAGAGGTTAGATACTGGGAAAGGCCGCGCAGCACCCCCAGGGTGGCCCCGGGCTCTAGTTCGGTGCTCTGTAAAAGGGAAAGGGTGCCGGGTTCCGCCTCTATCCCGCTTAGAGCGTCCAAGGCGGTGCGCAGGGTCTCGGCAGCGCGAGTTTTAGACCGCCGGGCCAGGGCCAGGCTGAGTTCCCGCCAGGAGGGCGCCATGTGGAGCAGCTCAGGCAGCAGGCTTGATATTTGCCGGGGAGACAGGCCCATCTGAGCCAGCTCCTTGGCCAAGGTGGGGGCCAGGGCGGTTTCTTCCGGGTTCATTATCAGGCAGAGCCAGGCGGAGGAAAAAAGTCGGCCACGATTTCTCTTAGGGCCCGGCTCAAATCAACATCATCCGTGGCCGGGCCTACCAAGGCGGTGTTGCAGGCCAGGTTGGGTTCTATGCCCTGGACCATGAGCTGGGCCGCGTAGACCAAGAGCCGGGTGGAGACTCCCTCGCTAAGCCCATACTCCACCAGCCCCCGGGCCCGGACGGCCAGGTCCACCAGGCGCTGGGCGAGCTGTGAGTCGATTCCCGCCTCTGCGGCCACAACCTTCGCCTCCACTCCTGGAGGTGGAAAATCAAAGGTAATGGCGGCAAAACGCTGGCGCGTGGAGGGCTTCATTTCCTTTAAAAGCGATTGATAGCCGGGATTGTAGGAAACCACCAGAAGGAAGTCCGGATGAGCCGGGATCATGGTCCCCAGCTTTTCCAGGGGCAGAGAGCGCCTGTCATCGGTCAAAGGATGTATTAGGACCACCGTGTCCTTTCTGGCCTCCACCAACTCATCCAGATAACAGATGGCCCCATGGCGGGCCGCCATGGTCAAGGGGCCGTCCTGCCACACGGTGTCTCCGCCTTTAAGCAGAAATCGGCCCACCAGGTCGGCGCCGCTCAGATCCTCGTGGCAGGCCACGGTGATCAGGGGCCGGTTCAGGCGATAGGCCATGTGGCGCAAAAAACGAGTCTTGCCGCAGCCGGTGGGCCCCTTGAGCAGTACGGGCAGTTTTTTCTGGACCGCGGCCAGGAACAGATCACACTCCGGCCCCACGGGAAAATAGCGGGGCTCAGTGGAGATCAAAAAGGGGGCCAGGTCATTCTGCCCCGGTGGCAGTTGGGTTGGTGCATCTTTGGGCTTGGGGGATTTGGCCACAGGAAAACCTGCCTTGCTGAAGGCGCATATAATCCCTATCTCTCGAGTACGGTTTGCAATCAAAAAGTATAGAGACGGTCCCAAACGCTGTCAATAAAGCGGGAACCGGCTCGGCCCTTAAAACATGGCGCTTTAACGAAACGGGCAAGGCGGCATCTCATTAAGGCAGCGATAAACTAGGGTCTTGACAGTGACAGGCTTCAGGATGAGGCAATGGCCAAATCTATACCGGCATTGGGCGCTCGAGTGACGCTTCGAGTAAGCGCCTGCACACAAAGACGGTCCCCTTCTGAGTCACACTGCCTCGGGCCGGGCCTGCAAACCCTGCCAATATGATCCCAAACTACTACGGCCTGGGGCCAAACCGGCTGCTAGGCCTTTTCTTTTTCCTTCAAGGCCCGCAGCAGCTTCTCCGGCGTCATGGGCAGGTCGCAAAGACGGACCCCCACGGCGTCATAAATGGCATTGGCGATCGCCGGCGCGCTGGGTACACAGCCGGGTTCGCCGATTCCCTTGGCGCCATAGGGACCGGCCGGATCGTCGGTCTCCACTATGATGGGAGTGACGGGCAGTTCGTCTTTTGCGGTCAGCAGCATGTAATCATGGAAAGCCCCGTTTATCACATCACCGTCCTTCAGCTTGACCTCTTCGGACATGGCAAAGCCGGTTCCCATAACCGCGGCGCCGTATATCTGTCCCTCCAAGCCCATGGGGTTTAAGGCCTTGCCCACGTCATGCGCGGCCTGGTAGTTCAGTATCTGGACCCGTCCCGTCTCTAGGTCAACCTCCACCTCCACGCCGTGGGCCCCGAAGGCATAGGAGCAGGAGATGTTGCCCTTCATGTCTTTGCCCAACATTTCGTTGGGCGGATCATAAAAGGTTTCAGCAATGACCATCTTGCCCTGGCTGGAGAAATGGGCCCGCCGCAGCACCTTGGCCAGCGCCATGGGTTCGGTCTCTGAATCCTTGCCGCTTACATTGATACGGCCCATTTTCATATCCAGGTCTTTTGAGTCCACCCCCATCTGCTCGGCCGCCAACCCGAAAATCTTTTTGCGGAGTTCCTTGGCGCATTGAATGGCGGCGTTTCCGGAGATAAAGGCCTGCCGGCTGGCATGGGTTCCCACATCCCAGGGGCAGATGTCAGTATCATGGGCCACGATGGTTATGTCTTCTATGGGCACGCCCACCGCTTCGGCCACTATCTGCCTGAGCACGGTTTCATTGCCCTGGCCGATCTCCACCGCGCCGGTGTAGACGCTCAGTTTACCAAAGTCGTCCAGCTTCATGATCATGCCGTGGCCGTCGGAGCGGTAAACGCGGGCTCCGCCGCCGACGTGGATCAAAGAAGACACACCCATACCCCTGACCTTGTTGTTCTTGCGCGCTTTTTCCTGGGACTTGGCCTTTTGGTGCTTCTCCCAGCCTAAGCCATCGCGAACCTTTTCCAGGCATTCTGCCAGGCCGCAGGTGGTTATCTTGAAGCGTTGCGGTGAGATCTCTCCGGGCTGGTTTACGTTGATAAGACGCATTTCCATGGGGTCGATCCCCGCCTCCAGGGCCAGTTGATCCAGGTTGCTCTCCACCGCAAAGGTGGCCTGGGGATTGCCGTAGCCACGGAAGGCCTGGGAGTAGATGTTGTTGGTGTAGACTACATCCGCCTGATAAAAGACATTAGGCACCCGGTAGAGGGAGCTTATGGGCACCATCATCACACTGGGGGTGGTGGCCCCCCAACTAGTGTAGGCGCCGTTGTCCAGGATCATTTTTATGTGGCGGAAAGTCAGAAGCCCGTTTTCATCACAGCCTTGGCTGATCTCGGCGATAACAGGCTGACGGGGGGCCTGGGCCAGGAATTCTTCTTCCCGGGAGAATTGAATCTTGACCGGCTTACCGGTGGCATAGGCCAGGAGGATAGCGATGAACTCGTAGCAGTGGGTGTCCAGCTTGGAGCCGAAGCCTCCGCCAATGGTTTGGCAAATAACCCGCGCCTTGCGCCCCTTGATCCCCAGGGCTTTCAAGGCGCTGAGATAATCGTTTTGGGCCAGATGGGGGATTTGGCTGACGGAATACATGGACAGGTTTTTATCCAGATCGAATTCAGCGATCACTCCACTGGTGCCCAGGCAGCAGTGATTGACAAAAGTGGTGCGGTAGGTCCCCTGGGCCAGATATTTGGCCTTGGCGCGGCCTGCTTCCACATCGCCGCATTCTAACCGCCAGGGCATCTTCAAGAGGTTTGATTTCAGGGGTCTGCCCTTGGGGTCCACCTCGTGGATTAGGGGCGCATCTTCCTTCAGCGCCTCCTCAGGGGAGAAGACGCAGGGAAGGGGCTCATATTCCACCTTGATTAAGTTCAAAGCCTCTTGGGCGATCTCAGGGTCTGTGGCGGCCACGGCGGCGATTTCATCGCGCCGGGAACGGACTTTGTCTTTTTTTAGGGGCCGGTTGTCCTTTATAAAGCCCAGGGGAATCTCCGGGATATCCGATCCCGTGATCACCGCCCGCACTCCAGGCAGCGCCCGGGCCTTGCTGACGTCGATATTTTTTATCACCGCGTGGGGATGGGCGGAGTAGAGTATCTTGCCATAGAGCATCCCCGGGCGTTTGAGATCATTGATATATATGGCCCGGCCGGTGACCTTCTGACTGGCGTCGGCGCGGGGGAGGCGTTTTCCCACATAGGCTAGCTCGCTCATGATTTGCTCCCGGCTGCGGCCTTTACGGCGTCGATTATCTGTTGGTAGCCCGTGCAACGGCAGAGGTTGCCTTCAATGGCCGTGCGGATCTGCCCCTCGTCGGGGTGCGGTTCTTTCATCAGCAGGGCCTTGGTGCTCATCACCATGCCGGGTGTGCAAAACCCGCATTGTACGGCCCCGTTTTCCACGAATGCCTTTTGCACCGGGTCCAGGCTGCCGTCCGGAGCGGCAAGACCCTCCACGGTGAGCACCTCGGCGCCTTCCGCTTCCAGGGCGGGCATGATGCAGGAGTTCACCGCCCGGCCGTCCACGATCACCGTACAGGCGCCGCAGTCGCCCACGCCGCACCCTTCCTTGGCCCCGGTGAGGCCGAACTCCTCGCGCAACAGATTCAGCAGAGTGGCGTCAGGGGAAACCTCAGCCACCGTCTTTTGTCCGTTAAGAGTGAACTCTATGAGTTTTTTCATGATTAAATCCCATTCAAAGATTAGACTTCCGCACCGCCCCGGCTCAGGGCCGCCTTGATGGCGCGGGGTAAAAGAACTTTTATCATTTCCTGGCGGTACCACTTGGAGGCGCGTACATCATCCCAGGGCTGGGTTTCGCTCAAGGCCTCTGCCGCTGCCTCTGCGTAGAAATCATCATTGATATTGGCGCCGGCCAGGGCTTTTTCGGTGTTACGCAGCCGTATAGGCGTGGGGCCCACCGCCCCTGCCGCGGCCCGGGCGGCGGTGATTTTTTTGTGGCCCGAGTCCAGCTTGAGCTGCACTCCCACGCTGACCACGGCCAGGTCCAGGGCCGCCCGCCGGCCTAGCTTCAAAAAGGCGCCGCAGCTTATTTCCTTTTTGGTCTGCCCGATGGGGATAATAATTTCTTTGAGTATTTCGTCGGCGGCGAGGGCGGTGGCGCGCGGATTGACGAACATCTCATCCATGGGCAGGGTGCGTTCACCGGAGGGCGAGACCACATGGCACTGGGCCTCCAGGCAGATAAGGGGCGGGATGGTGTCACCGCTGCTCACCGCACTCATCACATTGCCGCCTACGGTGGCTCGGTTCCGCATCTGGGTGCACCCCATGACCTTTACGGCATCGTGCAAGATGGGCAGCTTTTGGCGCACCACCTCGCTTTCCAAAAGATCGGTCAAGGTGGTGCCGGCTCCCAAGGTGATCCGGCCCTTTTCTTGGCTTATTCCGGCAAGCTCCTCTATACGCCTCAAGCTGATGAGCGCCTCGAAATCCAGGCGGCCTTGCTTCTTCAAGACCAGGACATCGGTTCCGCCCGCCACAAAACGGGCTGTCTGACCGAGCTTTCCCTTCAGCTCCAAGGCCTCATCTAACTTTTTGGGCATTAAATAATCATAACCTTGCATGAGCACCTCTAATTATTGTTGTTTTAGTTATTATTTCATCTGACTTGGTAGATAAAGCACCACATCAGGAAACAACATAAGCAGCAGCACACAGATGATATAAGCGGGGATGAAATACAGCACTCCCTTGAAGACCGCCTGCAAGGGGACGTCTTTGGCCATACCCGCCACTACATAGGTTGTGGCCCCCACCGGCGGTGTGACTGCCCCCAAGGTGGCCACCACGGTAATGGCCACGCCGAACCAGATGGGATCGTATCCAAGCTTTTCCGCCACCGGGAAAAAGATGGGTATGGTGATCAGCAAGAGGGCCAGGGCATCCATTACCGCTCCGCCGATTATGAAAATACCGAAGATCAACATGATTATCAGCCAACCGGGGACGGGCAGGGCGCCCACCCAATCCGCCACATTATAGGGGATGCGGGTAACCGCCAAAAACTTGCCGAAGACAACCGCTCCAGCCACGATGACGATCACCATGCAGGAGATGCGCAGGGTCTCCAGGATTGAATTTAGCAGGCCTTGCCAGGTCAGACGCCTTTGCAAGGCGCTCAAGAGCACAGCGAAGAAGGATCCGGCCGCCCCCGCCTCGGTGGGGGTGAAAAAGCCGTAATATAATCCTGCCATGACTAGCAGGAAAAGCACCACCATGTCTAAGGCGCCGGGCAGGGATTTGATCTTTTCCCACCAGGTGGTTTTGGGTCCCACCGGTCCCCAATCAAAATGCCGCACACAGACGGCATAGACCGTCAAAGTGAGCAGTACCGCCAGGAGTACACCGGCCGATATGCCCCCGTAGAAAAGCTTGGCAATGGGCTGGCCGGTGTAAAGCCCGATGACGATCAGCACTACGCTGGGCGGTATCACCACCCCCAGAGTGGAGCCGCAGGCAATGGCCCCGGTGCTCAGCTTGGGGTCATATTTGTATTTTTTCATCTCCGGCAAGGCCACGGTGGTCATGGTGGCGGCGGTGGCGGCGTTGGAGCCGCAGATGGCGGCAAAGGCGGCGCAGGCCATAATGGTGGCCATGGCTATGCCGCCCTTTATCTGGCCCACCCATTTGTGGGCGGTGTTGTATAGCTTCTCATTGACCCCGGAGTGAAAGGCCACCTGGCCCATGAAGATGAAAAGGGGTATGACCGTAAGGCCGTATTTGGAAAAGGTGGTCCAGAATTCCGTGCCCAGCATACCTAGGCCGGCGGTGAGATTCAGGACGTAACAATAACCCACAAAGCCAACTATGCCCATGGCAAAGCCCACCGGCGTGCCCAGCAGGAATAGAACCCCCATCAGGAGAACGATGCCGAGGATGCCGGTCAGAATGGGGCTCATTTGCCGTCCTCCTTTTTGGTCCATATGCTGCGCAGGATTTCCATCAGGAAGATCAGGGCCAACACCAGAAAGCCCAAGGCGGTGGCATAGGTGAAGGGGTAATAAATGATCTGAAGGGTCTCAGTCAACTCGCCTTGTTCCACCAAAATGTTGGAGTAGACCGTGAGCCGCCAGGCGACCAGGAAAAAAAAGAGCGTGCACATCAGGGCGTTAATCAAGTTCAAGGCACGGCGAGTTCTAGCCGAAAACCTGTCCACCAGAACGTCCACGGCAATGTGCATGCGGTGGCGTTGGGTGTAGCCCAGGGCAAAGGCGGTGACTATGGCGCCCATAAAACCAAGCAGCTCAAAGGTTCCCTTGATGGGCAGCCAAATTAAGCGCGAGACTATGTTGCCGCAGGTCAGCAGCACCATCCCCACCAGGGCCAGACTGGCTATGAAGGTAAGTAGCCGGTCCAACCATTGTACGGCCTTATCCAAAACGAACATGCCAGCCTTCCTTAGGCCCGAAGATATTAGCTCTCCCGGTTCCAGCTTTGGGTTGGGATTTCAGCCCCGGTCGAGGCTGAAATCCCTTTGTCAATCCGCTTGAGGCGGCAATTACTTGCCGGTGTGTTTTTTAATCAGGGCCTTGATGTCATCCACCAGGGCTTGGCCCTTCATCCCTTTGGCGCTGACTTTCTTGACCCAGCCGGCCACAATCGGTTCCAGGCGGGCGTCGAATTTAGCCTTTTCCGCCTTAGAGAGCCTGAAGACCTTAACGCCTTTGTTCTTTTGCGACCACTCTAAGGACTTGGCGGCGTGACCATCCATGTACTTGCCGGTCCACACGCCCTGGTCCCAGAAAAGGTCGTCCATAACCTTTTTCACGTCTGCGGGCAGGGAATTCCATTTGTCCATGTTCATGAACACTGAAAAGGGATAAATGCCGGTGTCAGTCATGGTGACATATTTGCAGTAATCGGCGAACTTGAAGTCCATCATCACTTCCACCGAAGAGAACAGGCCTTTTACCACGCCCTTTTGCAGGGCCTCCGGAGTAGCGGGCATGGGCATGCCCACCTGGTTGGCTCCCCAGGCCTTGAGGATTTGAGCGGCGCCGCCGGATGCGCGCAGGTCCACGCCCTTTAACGATGCCAAGGTGGGAAGCGCCACTTTGGACATTATGTTGCAAGGGCTGGTGGAATAAAGCGTTAGCACCTTTACTTTGGCAAAGGCCTTTGGTTTGTACTGGCGGTATAGGTCCATGAGCACCTCGCCGCCCACGACGGCGTTGGGGATGCCCAGGGGCAAGGAGGTGGCATTGGTGATGACAAAGCGGCCCGGTTGATAGGCCATGCAAGTGGAGCCGATGTCAGCCTGTCCGGCGACAACCCCGTCCAACATGTTTTTGGCGCCTAACAAAGAACCGCCGGGAAAGGTTTTAAATTTGACCTTGCCGCCGGTGCGTTTTTCGACCTCCTTCACCCAGCGCACCATCTGCACATGAACAAAGGTTTTGGGTGGCGCAAAGTGCGCATAACTTAACTCGATGGGGCCTGCCTGGGCGGTGGGGGCCATTGCCCCGAAACAAAAGGTCGCGCCCAGCAGGATGGCGGCTACATACACCCAATAGTGTTTTTTCATCCTTTCCCCTCCTTGTTAATTAGTGACGGTCGTTTTTTAACTTGTGTTTTGATATTTATGCCCAATACTCCTCAGGGTTCCTCTTTTTATGGTAGCCAAACAGGTTATCGCCCCATAAAAACAAACGGTTCAACCAGGGGAAGTTTCTGATTCCAAATCTAACCGAATCGTGCAAAAGACCTTGAGGCTTATTGAAAGGGCAGACCCTGATGCAATTAAGGCAAGAACAGGAGCGGTTTCGCTCCCAGAAGGCGATGCAGGTCTCTCCATTAACCGGCCAGCGGAACAACCCCCGGTTGTTTGATATATTGTGCACGTCGGTGGTGGGTTCTCCAAAAAGTATGGATTGGCTGGGGCAATGGGCTGCACATTTTTCACAGGTCCTGCAAAAGTCCCATACCCCAAAGGCCCTGGGCCGGTCAGGGGTCAGAGGCAGGTCTGTGAAAACCTTGGCCAGCCTGACCCGGGGCCCGAACTCAGGGGTTATGAGAAGCCCATTACGGCCAAGCTCACCCAGACCGGCATCCACAGCCAAGGGAATGCTGAGGGCGGTGTCGTTACCCATGGGGATGGCCTTGAAACCCAAGCCCCGTATGAATTGCGCCACCATGGCCGCCACAAAGGGCATTTTGGAGTAACACAGTCCGGCGCCGGCGCTGGCGGTGTAGGTGGGGGAGTACCGGCTCAGTTGATAATCCATCTCAAAGGCAAGCACCACGGCATATTTGCACTCCGGAGGTATTTCGATTTCCTTGCTGACGCCCTCGGTAAGTTCTTCTTCTTTGATAGCCGCTCCGGCAAAAGGATTTTTTATGGTGGGGTAGTAGGCATTTGAATACACCCAGCGGCTGTCCAGCTTGCAGATGCCCACCAGCGATGCCCCCATTAACTTGGACACCTTTTTTATTTCCCGGCTGAGTTGGTCTGGGTCCAAGGAGCTGGCCTTCAGGCCTGGGGGCGGAGCGAATTCACCCTTGGGCTGCCTTTCCCAGTCCAGGAGCATCTGGCCGCCGCCCCGGTTTCCCATGCCGTATTCCCGTTCCAGGTCCCAAGTTGCATTACGAAAGGCTACGTCACGGAGGGTATATCCGGGCCTGTTGTTTTCGGGCGATTTGGGAGTGAAGTAAAGCTTTTTGGCCAACTCAGGCATATCCCACATCACTCTGCGGAACATCATGTATTTCTCGTCGAATCTTTTTACCTCGCCCCTGATATAGCGGCCGGTTCCGCTGTTTGTATGGTCAGGCTTCAAAACAAGGCTCCCATGAAAGGCGCAACAATCTTTTTCAGTTCACTAAGGGGCGGCGGTCACACACTCGCTTTAGAAAGCAAGCGTTGAATTCGAACGATTTTTAATCATCAAGCCTGCGGTCAAAGACCCTTTTGGACTTCCGATCCGACCGGGGCAGGCTCCCATATTCCACCAGCTCCACGTCGGCGCTTACCATAATCTCGGATTTGATACGTCCTGTGATCTGGGCCTGGACCGTTTCGTCTTTGTCCGGGGGCAGGTCTTGCCCTCTTTCCACTCGGATGGACATGTAGTCTTTGCCGTCGGCGCCGCGTTCTAGGATGATTTGGTATTCGCTTCCGATACCCTGCGAATTGCTCAAGACATGATCGATCTGCCCGGGGTAGATGTTGACGGCCCTAAATATGATCATATCATCACTGCGCCCTAAAAGGCGGTCATGCCGGGGGAGTATGGAACCGCAGGCGCAGGGTTCCGGTATCAGCCGGGTTAGGTCGCGGGTGCGGTATCTGATCAGGGGAGCGGCTTCCTTGCACAAGGTGGTCACCACCATCTCGCCCAGCTCGCCTTCCTCAACCGGCTCCAAGGTGAGCGGGTCCAAAAGCTCAACGATGTAGTAGTCCGCCCAGTAGTGGATGCCTGCGTGGGCCCGGCATTCCAGGCCGGTGCCAGGGCCGTATAACTCGGTCATGCCGGGTATGTCAAAGAGCTCGGCGCCTCCCAGGCCCTCGGATATCTTTTGGCGCATTGCCTCGCTGGTGCGTTCAGAGCCGTGGATGACCGTTTTTATCTTAACCTTATCCATCAAGTCCCGGCGGATGAGTTCTTCGGCCAACAAAAGGGCCATGGAGGAGGTGCAACACATCACTGTGGTTTCAAAATCGATTATGAACTCAACCTGCAACTCAAGGTTTCCCGGGCCCAGGGGCAGAGACATGGCGCCAAAGGTTTCGCAGCCGTTTTGGAAACCCCAGCCTGCGGTCCAGACTCCATAGCCCACGCAGATCTGAACCCGGTCCTCCTTGCTGAGGCCGGCCATCTCATAGCAGCGCGCGAACATGTGTGCCCAGTCGTCAACATCCTTGCGGGTGTAACAGAGGACTTTGCGCTTGCCGGTGGTGCCGCTGCTGGCATGAACCCGGATAACATCGGCCAGGGGCACCGAAAGCAGGGGGTAGGGGTATCCGGCGCGCAGGTCATCGGCAGTGGTGAAGGGCAGCCGTTTAAGGTCCTCCAGGCTTTTGATGTCGCCGGGTTTCACGCCGGCCTGGTCGAGCTTGGCCCGGTAATGGGGCCCGCCGTTATAAGCATGATTGACAGTCCATTTGAGCCCGGCCAGCTGGTGGGCGGCCAGTTCTTCTTCCCTGGAGAAAGAAGGCATGAAGGTCATTGCTCTAACGCGCTCCCTTTAATAGTGGATAAAGGTAAGTGGCGGATGTAATCAAAAAAAATACAGACAACAAAAGCGACACCGGATGGGTTGCCCTAAAGAACCTGAACTGCAGGCCCAGCCGCAACAGCCAAAACGCCCCGAACACGGCCAGTATCTTGCGCCCCAGTCCCGCCAGGAGCATCTCGGGAGCGAAAGCCAAAGATAGATAGGCGGCGGAGGCGAAATAGAAAACCAGACAGAGGTTGATCACCTGATAGATGTTGCGGTTTACTTGATCCAGATTGCTCAAGGTTTTTTCCCAGGCAAAGATCCGGGGAAAGAACAGGTGGAATATTGCCCAGCCTGCATGCAGGACCCCGCCCAGGTACACACTGTAAAGAACGCCTTTGGGCATTAAATCATGTCCCCTAGCCTCGAAGTTTGGCGGTCTTTTTTTGATCCACCGAAAGATCAGGTTTTAGCGCCACGCCGTAATGATCGCGGGCAGCCTCGATGCTGATCACCTGATTGCGGACTTCCAAGGCCACCTTTTCCGCCGGCCGCAGCTTGGGGTCGCCGTAACCGCCTCCTCCTCCGGCCTCCTGGTAATAATGAGTATCCTTAGGTACGCCCCGCACCAAGTCCTTGGTGGTGAGTACATGCTCCTTGCCGTCAGGGTAGATGAGCTTGATTTGATTCAGGGTTCCCTCTCCCCCGCCATGGGCGCCAAGGGAAGGCTCCACGTCGCCATCACCAAAGGTGACCACCTGGGTGTCATCAGCGCCAACGACGAACTCGGTGACTACGCCCATCCCACCCCGCCAGTGCCCTGGACCGGCGGAGTCGGTCCAGTACTCATGGCGTTTTAGCAGGTGGGGGGTCTGCTGCTCGAACATTTCGTAGTCCTGGTCCAGCACTCCGCCGCTGGCGTCGATCATGCCGATGTGGTCATAGCCGTCCACGCCTTCCAGGCCGCCCGAACCCCCCTTCATGCCCATGAAGAAGATGTCTACATAAGGGGCATTCTTGCGGGGGTCTTTGCCGGTGGTCAAGGAGCATAAGAGCTCACCCCATTCCGCTGTCACCCGGCCGGGAATGGCCGGAGCCAGGGCGCGCATGATGGCGTCGGCGTTGTTGGGGCATAGGTGGTTGCCA
>JASFOZ010000058.1:0-13389 GCA_050116255.1 Desulfarculaceae bacterium | reverse complement strand
GGCCTGAACCTTGGAGGTCAAGGGCGCCTTGGTATTGGCGTCCACCATGCTCAGGCTGGCATGGTTCAAGGTATTATTCTGCTGTTTGTTTTTACGAAACATGGTCAGATCCCGCCCCAAAAAATTGTTCCCTGCCATTTTATTATACACGCTCGGGCCCGCCGTCAATCCAGCTTACCCGGCCATGCTCCCAATGGAGGCAGAGCCCTGGGCCTGGCCCCCAGTTGCCGCTGCCGTTGACACCCCCAGGCCGGCGTGCTAGGTTTGTTCGCTACTGCGATTAACCCAAGTTATTTAAGGGAGTAACGCATCCATGCTGCAAACGATGCGTAAACATGCTGGCAACTGGATGATCAAGGTGTTGTTAGGGGCCATCGCCGCTGCTTTCGCCTTGTCCTGGGGCATGTACCGTTACGGCTCTCCCCAACAGGAGATAGCGGTCAAGGTAAACGGCGAGCCCATTTCCATGGCCCAGGTCCGGGAAGAACAAGGGCGTCTGACTGAGGCCTACCGCCAACAGTTCGGCGATCAGTTCGCCCGGGTGGCCCCCATGCTGAAGCTGGAGGAGCAGGCCTTAAACACCTTGGTGGAGAGGGCGCTCCTATTTCAGGCCGCCTACCGCATAGGGGTGCAGGTGGCTGATGTGGAGGTGCGCCAGAGCATCATGGCCATGAAGGAGTTTCAAACAAAAGGCCGCTTTAATGAAGGCCTTTACCGGCGTTTGTTGAACCTCAACCGCCTGACCCCGGAGGCCTTTGAGAATCAAAAACGCTCGGAACTTCTTTTGACCAAGCTGTCGGCCCTGGTGGCCGGCTCAGGGCAGGTGACCCCCCAAGAAGTTGACCAGGCGCTTAAACAAGAACTCACCACCTTAAAGGCGGCCTACAAGGTCTTTAAAACCGAGTCATTCCTGGACAAGGTCAAGGCGACGGCCACGGAGGTCGAGGCCTATTATCAAGGGAACCGTAATAAATATCTGGTCCCGGCCCAGGTGGAGCTTTATTATCTCAGCTTTTTAGCCAATGATTTTCGCGATGAAGTGGACGTCATCGACAAGGACGTGGAACTGGCCTATGAGATGGAAAGGAACCGCTACTCCCGGCCCGAACAGGTACACGCCCGGCATATACTGGTGAGGCTGCCCGACAACCCCGCCGAGGCCGAGGTCAAGGCCGCCCGGGCCAAGGCCGAAAAGATATTGGCCTTGGCCAAAAAACCAGGGGCTGATTTCGCCGCTCTGGCCAAGGAGCACTCCCAGGGGCCCACCGCCCCCAACGGCGGCGATCTGGGCTTTTTTCAGCGCGGGCAGATGTTGCCTGCGTTTGAAAAGCTGGCCTTTAGCCTGAAAAAGGGCCAAGTGGGCCTGGTGAAAACCCGTTTCGGCTTCCACGTGGTAAAGGTGGAGGATCATCAAGAGTCCCATGTGACCCCTCTGAAAGAGGTGCGCTCTGAAATCAAGGAACGCCTCAGTGAGCGCCAGGCCCGGGAGTTGGCCAAGGCCGCGGCGGAGAGGGCTCTGGACCTGGCCGCCCAGGACATTGGCCCCAAGCAGCTGGCGGCCAAGCTTAAAAAGACCTTGATGGACACCCCCAAGGTGCCGGTCAGCGGCCCGGTGCCCGGCCTGAAGGGCCTGAAGGGTTTGACCGAGGCCTTGGAAGGGCTTAAACAGGGGCAGGTGTTGCCGGTTCTCGGCTTTGACGATGGCAGCATACTGGCTTTTGTGAAGAAGAGAATCCCCGCAGCCCCGCGCTCGCTTGCCGAAATCGAGGAAGAGGTTCGCCTGGCCGTGCGCCAGCAAAAGGCGGCCCAGGCGGCCCGCCAAGCGGCAGCCGAGCTTCTCAAGGAGTTGCCCAAGGGCACTGATGCCGCAGCGGCGCTGCTGAAAAAACCCGGCGCCAAAGAAAGCGGCTGGCTTAAGCCCCAGGGGGAGGTGGAGGGGCTGGCCTCTTCGGAGGCGCTGGTCCAGACTCTTTTTATGCGGCCCGATTCAGCCCCGGTGCTCACAGAGCCGGTGGCAATGGGGGATGACTTTGCCGCCGCAGCGGTGAAGGAACGCAAACCGCCCACCCCGGAGGAGATTAAATCCCAAAGGGCTGAGTTCAAGGCCCGGCTCATCGCAGCCAAACGCCGCCTGCTTTTAGACCGTTTCCGCCAGGACCTGCGCGCCTCGGCTGATGTCCAGGTGCTGGGTGCCGGTTTGTAACCCATGTCAGATGTGCCCCTGTATCCAATCGGCAGGGTGCGCTCCCCTTATAATGCTGAGCACCGGCCCCCTCCCCAGGGGCCGGAACATGAGGTGGAGTCTGTCATTGAGCTGGACTCCCGCTGGCAGCAGGGGCTGGAGGGGCTGGCCCCGGGCGACCACTTCTGGGTGCTCTGTCACTTTGACCAGGCCGGGCCTCCCAAACTGAAGGTTCATCCCCGGGGCGACCGCTCCCGGCCTCTGACCGGCATGTTCAACAGCCGCTCACCCCACCGCCCCAACCCCATCTCCCTCACCCTGGTCAGGCTGCTCAAAATTGAGGGATGCCGTCTGACCGTTCAGGGCCTGGAGATGATGGACGGCACCCCGGTGCTGGATATCAAGCCCTATGTCCCCGGCATCGACCAGCCCCAGGAGCGATCATGACCAAACTTATCGTGGTATCTGACAATGAAGTCCACCTGCCCGGACTGGCGGTCGAGCACGGCCTGGCCATCTGGGTTGAGGCCCCCTGGGGGGCCATCCTTTATGACACCGGCCAGGGCCAGACCCTGCTGCCCAACCTGGAGCGTTTGCAACTGGACCCCGTCCGCCTGCAAGGGGTGGTCATCAGCCATGGGCACTATGATCATATAGGGGGGCTGGCGGCCCTTTTGCGGGTGCGCCAGCAACAGGGCAAGAAAACCCCGGTCTGGTGCCACCAGGCCGTGTTCACTCCCCACCTGAAACAGGCGGACAACGAAATCAGCGACGTGGGACCGCCCCAGGGGCCGGGCTCTGCCTATACCGCCCTGGGGGCTGAGTTCCACTGGGTGGAGGGCCAGGCCGATCCTTGGCCCGGAGTGACCCTGATGGCCCCCATCCCCAGGCGGACCTCCTTTGAAGGACCGGCCCCCAACCTGGTCACCCGCCAGGGAGAGGGCTTGATTTCCGATCCCTTTGAGGATGACCTGGCCATGCTTCTCGCCGGACCCCAGGGACCGGTGGTGGTCACCGGCTGCGCCCATGCCGGGGTGATCAACGTCCTGATGCACGCGGAGAGTATCGCGGGCCAGCCGCCGGTCCTGTTGGTGGGGGGCACCCACTTGGGCCCGGCGCCGGCCGCCCAGCAGGAGGCGGCCTTGGCGGAGCTGGCTTCCCGGGAGGACCTTCAGGTGGCTGTCGGCCACTGCACCGGCAAAGAGATGGCGGTGCGTATGGGCCGGATCCTGGGCCAGCGCTTTTGGGGCCTGGGGGCGGGCAGGGTTATGGAGATATGAGCCCCAAAAAGGCCTTTGTGGAAGCGAACCTCATCAGCCTGTGCGGCAAGGCTGTGCACGGCTGGCGGATGATAGGCGACGGCGACGGCGTGGCCGTGGGCCTGAGCGGGGGCAAGGATTCCTTGAGCCTGCTCTGGCTGTTGGCCGAACGCAGGCGCAGGGTGCCCATTGACTTCACCATCAAGGCCTTGCACGTGGAGATGGGTTACCACACCGTTGATGTGGAGGCCTTGAAAGAGTTCTGCGCCGGGCTGGACATCGAGTTTCACCTGCTTGAAACCGATTACGGCATCAGGGCCCACACTCCGGAAAACCGTGAGAAAAGCCCCTGCTTCTTCTGCTCCATGCATCGCCGCCGCGAGCTTTTTCAGATGGCTGCCCGGGAGGGTTGCGCCAAGCTGGCCTTGGCCCATCATCAGGATGATATCTTAGAGACGTTTTTCATGAACCTTTTCTATGCCGGGTCCTTGTCCACTATGCTGCCGGTGCAGCCGTTCTTCGGAGGCGAGATTACCGTGATCCG
This sequence comes from Desulfarculaceae bacterium, assembly GCA_050116255.1. Lineage (GTDB taxonomy): Bacteria > Desulfobacterota > Desulfarculia > Desulfarculales > Desulfarculaceae > JASFOZ01. Next base: position 9,404 of record JASFOZ010000058.1, on the reverse strand, counting down.
CCCCCTCAGCCTGATAAACGCCGCCCAGACCCGGCGGTTCGCCGAACATATGGAGCTGCCCGTGCAGCCGCCCTGCTGTCCGGCCGGCGGCGAAGGCAGCAGGGCCAAGGTGCGCCAGATGCTGGAGTCCTTTTACCGGGGCAATAAAAAGGTGCGCCCCAGCCTTTGGGGGGCCATCACCAATACCGGCCTGGACACCCTGCCTCCGCCGCCCACCACTAAAAGGCATCGCCGCCGGGGGAGTAAAACCTAAACCGGGCCCCTGCGGCCGCTGCCTCCAGGCCTGCCGCCACATCGCCGGGCGGGATAAGATTCGTCTTTTAATTGTGGGTCTGGGTTTAGAGATCCGATGGATCTTGCCGGGCCTGTGATTCAGCCAGGGTCCGGCGGATTTTTTCGATAAGCTGAACCGGCCTATAAGGCTTCTGCAGAAAACCGGCCAGCCCCTTGCCCACGAAGTGGGTGGTCGCCTCCTGCTCGTTATACCCGCTGGTCAAAATCACCTTGATACCGGGTTTGAGAACCCGCATACGGCGGAAGGCCTCGTCCCCTCCCATACGGGGCATGGTCATATCCAAAAGCACCAAGTCCACCTCATCCCGGTGCCGGTCGAACACCTCCACCGCCTGGACGCCGTCTTCAGCGGTGAGCACCCGGCAGCCGGCTTTTTCCAGGATCGAACCGCAGATTTCGCGAATCACGGGTTCATCGTCCACCACCAATATGGTCTTACCCAGTTCCAGGGTGAGGTCGCCGCTTATTTCCTTTTCCGCCTCCTGGGCTGGGAGGTCGGTGCTGGGCAAAAGCACCTTGATGCAGGTCCCGCTTCCAGGCTCACTGTACACCTTAATGGCGCCCTGGTGGCCGCGCACAATACCCAACACCGCGGCCAGGCCCAGGCCACGGCCGGCAACCTTGGTGGTAAAGAAAGGCTCGAATATTTTTTCCCTGGTTTCCGGATCCATGCCGCAACCGGTGTCCGACACCTCTACAAACACATAGAGCCCTTCGCCTAAGTCTTCGTCCAAAAAGGTATCCGCCAGATAGCTGCGGTCCACTTGCCGGGCTCCGGTTCGGACCGTGATTACGCCGTCATTGTCCTCCAGGGCATCGGAGGCGTTGGTGATGAGGTTCATCACCACCTGGCGCACTTGGGTGGGATCAGCCTCCACCGCGGGCAGGCCGTCTTCCAGCTGGAGATTGACCATAGCCTTTTTGGAGACCACGGTTTTTAAAAGCTCGCCTATCTCGGTGACCAGGTGGGAAACGTTGAGGGGCCGGGCTTGGAATCGGCCCCGGCCTGAATAGGCCAAAAGCTCATTAGTCAATTCCGCCAGGCGCTGGGCGGTGGTCTCGATGGCCTCCACATAGGTGCGGGCCGGGGCTTCCGGAGAAAGGCTGTACAGGGCCAGGCCGGCGTTACCCATGACCCCCATCAAAAGGTTGTTGAAATCGTGGGCAATGCCTCCGGCCAAGAGGCCCAGGCTCTCCAGCTTCTGCGCCTGTTGCAGATTGGACTCTATGCGGCGCTGCTTCTCCTCGGCCTCTTTGCGCTTGGTGGTCACCCGGAAGAAAACCAAGATTTCCTCTTTGCGGGGGAAGACCCGCACCTCATACCAATTGGCATAGGGCGGCGCCGGGAAGTAAATCTCGCGGGCCAACGGCTGCCCCTGGCGCAGGGCCTGGTCTGCGATCTCGGCCAAGACAGTGCCTTTGGCTTCGGGAAACGCCTCGAAGAAGTTGCGGCCCTGGATCTCCGAGCGTTGCCGGTTGAGCATCCTCTCCGCCGCCTGGTTGAAGAAGGTCACTTTCAGGCCTTGATCCATGGAAACGAAGCCGTCGCTGATGCAGTCGAGCAATTCAACGGTCGCCTGCTTGCTCTGGGCCAGGGCCTGCCCCGCCTCTTCCCGCCGGGCCGCTTCCTTTTCCAGCCTGAGCTTGGCCTGGCTCAATTCAGTAACCTGCCTGGCGATCAGTTCCACAGTCTGGGTCAGGGATCGGCCCTTAAAGCCGAAATCACCGCTATTGTCTTGGGGATCCATCTCTGGACGCCGCTGATTGGTATCAGTGCTTCGCACCAGGCCGCTCAGCCTTCGGAGGGGCCGGGAGACGCCAAGGGCCACAAAACAAGCCAAAGCGGCGCAGGCCAAAAAAAGGGCGGTCAGCACCAGCAGTTGCTCACCCACCGCCTCCAGCATGGCGCTTTGGATCTGCTTTTTGTCCATTCCCACCCGCACCATGCCCCCCTGGCCGTTGGTTATGGGAGCACAGACATCTATGAAGCCGGGCAGCTGGTGCACCTTGGGACTTTGGGCTCCCATCTCAGGCAGAGCGGTTGCGGCGCTGAGCAACTCCGTCCGGGAGCCTGCGATTTTGGGATTTATGCTCTGGCACAGTATGGCGCCGTGAGCGTCCTGCACAATCACATAGGCCAGGCCTTGGATATCGCCGGCCTCTTTCAGCAAGGTTTTGGGGCCGGCGGGATCATGCGCCTCCGGCAGCAGGTTAGGGGCCCGGGCCAGGCGGAGGGCGATGGCCTCTGCCCAACATTGATATCCATGACTTAAATGCTGGTACAGATGATAGGCGATAAGCCCACTGGTGACAGCGGCCAGGACCACGAACAATGCGGCCATCACCCCCACGGTCTTACCTACAAGATTAGCTGGTTTCACATACCCCCCATGGTTGCTCAATCTTTCTTGATTGACTCGAGGGTTGGCTGAAGCCGCCTCCTGAAAGGCTCAGGGTCTATATCAACAAAAGAACGCGGGGCACGCATGCACCCGCGTTTCCAGGCCCAGCCTGATCATGGCCGGGGATCAAATTAATCTTTTTCCGGCGGGGGAGGAGGAGCCTCTTCTGATGAGGGCTTCGTCTCCATGGACTCCAGCTTGGCCTTTAGATCTGCCACCTCTTGCTTGTACTTGGCCACATCCTCAGTGTCAGAGGAGAAAGGCTCCCGCGCTGATTCCATTTCAGCCCGGCGTTTATCCTTTACTTCCTCAGACCCCAGGTAGGTGGCCAGGGCTCCGCCAAAGAGGAGGAACAGAGGAATGATGCCCTTTAAAAGCCAAACGAATTCATCCCACCAGGTTATCAAACCTATAATCCCTAAAAGCAATGCAGCAAGGCCGCCAACCAATGCCACCATCTGACTACCTCCTAGGGCAATGGTATTTTCCCATGGTCTCGGCCGGTGGGTCCGCAGGGCCAAGGGCCGCACACCCACTGCCTTTAACTTTACTTACTTTTAGCAGTAACATGCTTGCAAACCACTGTCAATCGCCAACCGGCGGTATGGGCCGCGCCTGCCAGGCTTCTCCTGCATTCACTAAAACCAGCCGCCTGCCCTGGGCGGTCTGAACCAGGAAGCGGCGCTGGTAAGGGTCCTGGGGTTCGGTCCCGGTCACCAGCTCCTCTGCCAGCAGCCGCACCGGCTCCCATCCTGCCCCCAGATTAAGGGCAGTTGGGGTCTGGCGTCCCCGACCTGATTCCATAAAACGAACCTGGACAGCCTTTTGTCCCTCAACCTTCATGGGCTCTCATTTGCGCCAGGCCCCATAGACCTGCTGATCGCCGGCGCCCAGGTCGAGCAGCACTTTGCGAAAAACCTCGGGGTCCGGCACTCCAAAAAGCTTAACCACCGGCTCGGCTTGATCCTGCCGGTAGACATGAACATGGGCCACCCGCAGAAGCCGTTGAGAGATGCCCCGGCGCAGGTCGATGCGGCTGATCTCCTTGACCGGCAGGGACTGGTCCCGCGAGGTGGGGAAACTGGTCACCGCCCTTATGCTTTCTTCATTCAAGAGGTATTCGCTGCCAAAGCGCTTGACCAGGATAAAGGCCAGAAAAAGGCTGGCGATCAGGTGGCTGAGCGCCGGACTGATGGGGGCCTGGGGATTAACCTCCGGGCCCAGGCCGAAGATGACCACCCCCAGGAAATAAACCGAAAAGGCCCGCCAGGTGGGACGGAATCTGCGGTAGGGGGTAATTGCCTCAGGTTTCACCTTTGTGCTCCCAGGATAGGGGTTTTCCCTTATGAATAATACGCCAGGGGTGGGTGTAAAGGTTCAACCTTTCTCCCCGGGAAAACCCCCCCACTGTCACCCGGGCCTTGTGGGCCGCACGCACTGCCGGCGCCGTGGGGGCGCTTACCCCCACCAGGACTCCCATGCCGGCGCGGGCCGCCTTGAGCACCATCTCCAGGCTCAGGCGCCCGCTGAAGGAGACAGCCCGGGCCTGGCTGAGGCGTCCCTGGAGCCAGAGGGCGCCCACGGCCTTGTCCAGGGCGTTGTGGCGGCCGGCGTCCTCGGCCAAAACCAAAAGCGCGCCAGCGCCGTCGAATATGGCGGCGGCATGGCTGGCGCCGGTTTCCCGGTACAGCCTTTGGCCCTCGGTCATGGTCCGGGTCAGGCCCAGCACCACCTCCTGCTCCAAATAAAACTCCGCCTCCACCTGAGGGACGTCGGTGGGGCCCAGGGGACCCCCTCCCACGGATTTTACACCCGCTGGCTCAAGCGGCGGTGTCTTCAAACCGGTCAGACGGACCTCTTGCACCTGGGCGTGCCAGGCCGCCGCGGGCGCAGGATCGCCGGGCCGGGCCCAGCCCATGGTCAAGGCGAAGCCCGCGGCCAGCTCCCTTTCCTGGCCGGGAGTGGCCATGAGCACCGCCTCCTGGCTTCCATCCACCACCAGGCGCACCTGCGATTCTTCGATAAGGAGATCATGGTCAGCCAGCCAGTTTTCTTGTTCAAAGCGCCAGATGTTTGTCCTTGAGTATGCGTCTTCCATGAGGTGATTCTACCCGGCTCAGGGCATTTTTTTATAGAAAAGTTGCCAGGCGGGCCTAAACTGCTGGATATGGCCAGGCCCTTTGATCATATAAAACCGCACCTGATCCGCCGCCGCCCCCAGGGGCGGGCCGTCCGGGGCGAGGTCTTATTTCTGCATGGCGCCGGGCAAGGACCCTGGTGCTGGGAGGCCTTTATAGATTTAGCTTTGCAGCAAGGCTTTAGCGCCAATTGCCTGGAGCTGCCCGGACACGGCCCCCAAACCTGGGAACTGCCCGCCGCCACCAGCCTTAGGGACTATGCCGGCCTGGCCCGGCGGGCGGCAGCGGAGCTGGGGCGACCCATACTGGTGGGCGCGGGCATGGGAGGCTGGCTGGCGCTCAAGGTCTTGGAACAGGCTGACCTGCCCGCCTTGCTGCTTGCCCCCATTCCCGCTGCAGGCCTGCCGCTCCCTGCTCTGGCCGGGCTGCTGCTGTGCCGCCCGGCCATGGCGGCGGCCCTGGTCCGGGGCGATCGCCGGGCGCGGGAGTTGACTTCCTGGATGCCAGCTGAGTCAGGGCCTGTGGTCAAGGAACCCCTGCGGGTCTGGGCTGAACTGGCCCTGGGTCTGGTGAGGGCGCGGCCCCGGCCGGGCCGGGCGCCCCGCCTGGTTGTGGCCGCAGGGCGGGACTATCTGCTGCCCCTGGCCAGCCTGCGCCGCCTGGCACACCGTCTGAGAGCCACAGTGATAGTGCTGCCGGATCATTTCCATGACCTGTTAGCCCCGGACTCCAGGGGGGCGGTGGCCCAGGTGATGTGCGATTTCCTGGCCGGACTCAAGGAATATTGAGCCTGATTCCAAACACGCCTTAACAGCCTATGGAAAAATACATGGACGCTTTTTTAATCAACCTGTTAATATTACTGCCAGCCCGCCGCCAGCGGCATTGGCCAATTCAGCCCGGATATTTCTCAAGTTCCAGGCGTTGACTGGCAAGGCATTCATGGGTGAAGCTGTATTTCTCATACCGCGAGCCCATGATAACGCAGCCATGTGATGTCTGGAACTTGCCCGGAGGGTGAAAAAATCAAGCTTCTTTCTTAAAATAATCATCGGAAATCGTAACCTCGAAAATGGCAGGCAAAAACCCATTATGATGATGATGGCTAGCCATTAAGAAATTGCTTGATTTTTTCATGAAATATTCAGGCTAGATTGGATCAGGGTAATGCTCAATTCAGCGCAAGCGAAACCATCGGCAAGGGCCCTGGGCCGGATACTGGGTTGCCAACCCGAAGACCTGCCCACCTTGCCCGCCACGGCCATGCAGTTAAACAAGCTGGCCTCAGACGACAAAGCCTCAGTGCAGGACCTGGCTCAGGTCATAAACCGGGACCCGCCCTTGGCCGCCACCCTGCTTAAGGTGGCCAACTCGCCTTTTTTCAAACCGCAGGAACCGGTTACCGAGGTGGGCCGGGCCGTGGTGATCCTGGGCTTCAAGGAGGTCTGCAACCTGGCCCTGGGTCTTACCATCCTGGCCAGCAGCGGTGGGCTGGGCCCCTTGAAGCGGCGCATCCAGCGCCAGGACCTGTGGCGGCACTCTCTGGTGACCGGCCTCCTCACCGACCTTCTGGCCCGGGAGGACTTGGGGCTGGGCTCAGGCCATTATATTCATGGCCTGCTCCACGACCTGGGCAAGGTGGCCCTGGACGCCTTCCGGTCCGAGGACGTGGGCAGGCTGCTGGCTGCCATTGAAAAGGAGCAGCGGGACTGGAACTCCCTGGAGGATGAGATCACCGGTGTGGACCACGGTTTTGTGGGCCAGATGATCTTGGACTATTGGGATCTCCCCCTGGACCTGGTGACGGCGGTGGGCCTGCATCACAGGCCCTGGGAAGCCGGCCCCCATCAGGACCAGGCCGGGCTGGTCTGCCTGGCCAACTACCTGGCCCGCAGGATGGGCTATCATTCTTTTGCCGGCGAGAGCGGGCTGGAAGACGACCCCACGGTCATGGAGCCCATGCAGGCCTTTTTCGCGAAGCGGGGCTGGGACCCGGAGCGGATCCTCAAGACTCGGATCGAACAAGGCCTGGAGCAGACCCTGGCCTCGGTTCAGGCCATAGGCATTTGAGGGGCCGTCTTCTCGGCAAAGGGCGCCCTGTAGCGGGACGGTGAGGGTTTCCCCACTTTTCCCTTTCTTTGATCGGTGCAGCCGGAGCCTGGTTCACTTCCCCTGTGAATAGGGGAATGTCCTCAGGCCTTTCTCCAGCCGAAGCGGATCACCGCCGCCAGGGCCAGGGAGGCGGTCTCAGCCCTTAGGATGGTTCCAGGCAGGCCGCAGGCAATGAACCCGGCCTCACGGGCCTGATTCACCTCCTCAGGAGCAAAGCCGCCCTCCGGCCCCACCAGGGCCCAGACCTCATCCCTACCGCTGGCATCGCCCAGGGCCTGGGCCAGGGTCAGGCCGGTCTCTGCCTCGTCCATGACCAGGCCCAGGGCCGAAGTCGGCGCCTGGCCCAAGACGTCTGCCAAGGAGGCCGGTTCGGTAAAGACCGGCGCCCGGGCCGCGCCGCATTGCTTCAAGGCCTGCCCGGCCAGGCGCTGCCAGCGTTCCACCCGGGCGGCCGGGTCCTTGGGCCGGCTCACCGAGTGCTGGGCCAGGAGAGGCCGCACTTCGTCTACGGCCAGTTCGGTCAGCTTTACGGCCAGTGTGTCCATGGCCGGCCCCTTGAGCAGGCCCGGGCAGATCACCAGCCGGGGCCGCAGCAGGTTGGGGTGCAAGGCCTTTTGCACCTGGCAGGTGACGTTTTGGCTGCTGATCCGGCTGATGACCGCCTGGGCCATGCTGCCCTGGCCGTCCATCAGGACCACCGGATCGCCGGTTTTCAGGCGCAGCACCCGGCGGGCATGCTCCGCCTCCGAGGGCGGCAGGTCGACCTCGTCCTGTTCCAGAGAGCCCGGGGGCACCAAGAATCTTCTTATGTGCATGTCATCACCACACAGGCCCATTCGCCTTGGGAGTTTTCAGAAACCGGGTCCAGCCCCTGGGCCTCCAGGGCCTGGCGCACCGGGGCTGCCTGCTCCTGCAAAAGGCCCGAGGCCACAAGCTGGCCCCCTGGGGCCAGGTGCGCGGCCAGTTCCGGGGCCAGGCCGGTGATGTCCTTGGCGGTCAGGTTGGCCATGACCAGCGGAAATCGCTCCTGGATTTGGGCCAAGGGCGTAAGCGAGGCCTCAATCCTTTGCTCCAGGCCGTTCAGGCGGGCGTTCAGGGCCGTGGCCTCCAGGGCCAGGGGGTCCAGGTCCAAACAAAGGGCGGTCCTTGCCCCGAATAAAAGGGCGGCCAAGGCCAGGACCCCGGTGCCGCAGCCCAGATCAAGCACCTGGGAGGGCAGCCGTGATTGCCGGGCCAGGGTTGCGATGTGCTCCAGGCAGAGCTTGGTGCTTTCATGTTGGCCGGTGCCAAAGGCCTGACCAGGATCTATAATCAGCACCTCTTTACCCGCTTGGGGACGGGGCTGTTCCCAGGGCGGGGCCACCACCAGGCCGTCCGCCACCTCCTGGGGGTGAAAGTGCTCCTTCCAGGCCCGGCCCCAGTCCTGCTCCTCCAGACCGCCCCAGGTAAGCTCCAGGTTTTGCCCCGGCGCCAGCGCCTGCAGATGGCGGCCAAACTCCTCCAAGGCTAGGCGTTGGTCCTGGGCCTTGGGCCCTGGCTCCAGAAAGCCGATCACCTCCATGGGCCCCGGACCTTCAGCCGGATCTGTGACCTGAACCCCGGCGCCGGTGAGGCCATAAAAGAAATCCACGAACAACTCCGCTGCCTCTGCCGGGGCCTTGAGCCTCACCTCCACCCAGGTTTTCACCTCACCCCCCTTGCCCTGTTTTAGGGCGATGCCTAAGCTGTTTGCACTTACCCCAGAGGCAGTATAGAATCCCTATCCAACTAGTTTAAAATTGCTAGCAGCCAAAGAAATGTATCATATTTTCTGAATGTTAAAAAAGGACCAACCCGCCTGTGAACAACCACAAGCTGAAAACGCTTCTTAATCAAGTCGCCGCTGGCAAGGTGAAGCCGGACCAGGCCCTTGCCAAGTTGAAGTCCCTGCCCTATGAGGATCTGGGCTTCGCCCGGGTGGATCATCACCGGACTTTGCGCAAGGGCTTTCCAGAGGTGGTCTTTGGTCAGGGCAAGACCGCCGCCCAGATCGTGGCCATCGCCCGGTCCCTGCATCAAAAAGGGGCGGCGGTGCTGGCAACCAGGGTGAGCCCGGCCAAGGCCAAGGCGGCCCGGGCCAAGTTCAAGGCCCTCAAGTATCATGCCGCACCGGCCTGCCTCAGCCTGGCCCCGCCCGACCCCCCGGCTCCGGGCCGGGGCCTGGTGATGGTGGTGGCGGCAGGCACCTCAGACCTTCCCGTGGCCGAAGAGGCGGTGCTCACCGCCCAATTGATGGGTTCTAAGGTGGAGAAGCTCTATGACGTGGGGGTGAGCGGGCTGCACCGGCTCTTGGGCTCCCTGGATGTGCTGCAGCAGGCCTCTTGTTACGTGGTGGTGGCGGGCATGGAAGGGGCCCTGCCCTCGGTGGTGGCCGGTCTGGTGCAAAGCCCGGTGGTGGCGGTGCCCACCAGCGTGGGCT
>JASFOZ010000057.1:0-13390 GCA_050116255.1 Desulfarculaceae bacterium | reverse complement strand
TGGTGTGGCTGATCAGAGGCCTGCCCGCCAAGGAGGCCAGGTTCTTTTGCGGGAACCCCCTTGATCCCCCCCGTGCCGGAATCAACCCCAAGACATTGCGAGGTTCAGTCAACAGCCGTTGCTCCTTGCCGCCCTGCCTGTTGCAGGATCAGCCTGACCAGCCTGCTGGAGGCCTGGCCGTCCAGGGGTTCCAGTTGCTCCTGCCGGCAGCGTTCTCTGCCCGCGACAAATTCCTCCGGTTTTTCCAGGGCATCACGGATGGCTTGGTCCATTTCGGCAAAGTTTTTCACTAGCCGCACCCCCCCGCTGGCCACTACCGGGGCGAAATGATCCATCTCATAATAGCGCGCCACGCTTTGATGATAGTCCACCTCAAGGGTGCCGTCAAAAGCAATACCCAAGCTGACTGTATCCAGGGCCACCGCATCCAAAAGGATGCTGCCCGATGAGGCCAAGACCGCCTCGGCATGGTGGATGAGGTTGGCCAGAAAATCGATGCGGCCCAGCTCCGCCGGTAAAACCATCACCTGGGGGGGATGGTGCAAATGGCCGAAGCGCTCCTCCCAGGTTGAATCCAAGGGATGAGGCCGCATGATCAAGCTCAGAGGTTGAGACCAATAACCTTGTACGACCCTTTGCGCCAGATGAGAAACGATCCCCGGCTCATGCCGGCCGAGACGGTCGCTGTTGGCCCCCAATACAATGAGTTTCTGTGATGCGTCCAGGCCCAGCCCAGCCAGAAACTTTTCCCGGGGCTCCAGCACGCCCGGCTTTTGGTAATAATCCATCTGGGGCCAGCCGATGACCTCGACCAGGTCTTTGGCTACGCCGTGGAATTGCTGTAGTTCCTGGCGCATGTGTGAACTCTGCACCACATAGCGCGAAACCCCGGGGCAGAGCGGTCCCTTGGTGGTGGGCTGATCCCAGGAGCCCACTATGCCCAGGATGGGCAAAGAGCGCCGCCGGGCCGAGCTGACATAGGGCCGGATGGCCTCGAACTGCAGATGGTAAATCACCAGGAGGTCGGGCTGAAGCTCGTCCAGGAACAGCTCCACATAGGGTTCGCTGTACCAGGTGGTGTAGTAAAGGCGGTAGAGAAGGCTCAGCAGGGCCTGGGAGCGGGGAAAGGGCCGTCCCAAAGACGGTTCCACATAGTTGCCCGCCAGGGCCTCCCGGGTCCGGCGCTCAGGGGGCATCTGCTTTTTACGTTCATGACCGGCAAATTTATGTATCTCGTTGAAGCGGTAAACTAGGTTCCCGAAACCGGCCATCCCGCCTATCAATCTTTGCACAACGCGGTGGGCGATCCGTCTTGCAGCCTGCGAAAAACCTCCGTAGCCTAGGGATGTCTCGCCCGCCGTGGGTTGGGCCAGATTGGCCCAGGATAAATGATTGCCCCCGGCAGCGGCGATGGTGCCGGCGTCCACGGCAAAGGGGGTGAGGATGGTTGCCTCTATGTCTTGGCAGCGGGCCAGCTGGTCCAGGACAGGGGAATGTAAAATAGCCCGCACCGCCATGGAATTGGGCAGAACTATGACAATGCGGGTCGGGTCCTTGATTTCATGCGCCGGTGGGGCCACGGCAATGCTCAGTAGCAAATTTTCTTTTGAACTTTAAGGTCTTTTGTGTCTGCCAGAATCTGGGCGATGCGCTCCCCTGCCCGGCCATCGCCATAGATGGGTTGGCTGGGCAGGCGTCCGGACGCGGCCTGGGACTTTATCGCCTCTGCTATCTGATCGCGGTCATGACCCACGTCTTTGATATTGTCGCCCCTCTCCCGGCCCTGCTGGCGAGTGCCTATATTCACCGCCGGAACTCCCAAAAAGGCCCCTTCGCGCACCGCGGCGCTGGAGTTGCCCACCATGCAGGCGCAGCGCAGCATGAGGCGAACGAAGGTTTCCACGGGGAAGTTTTTGTAAAAGCGTATGTAGTCATGATCATAATGCTCACGGAACTTGCGCATTCCCCGGGCCACATCCTCGCTGCCCGCGTCGGCATTGGGCCAGAGCATGATGGTGGGCATCTGCAGCTGTTGCAAGGCCATAAGGGTTTCCTGGATTTGGCTTTCGCCTTTGGTGTACTCGGTGGTCACCGGATGTTGGGAAACCAGCAGAAAAGGCTCCTCTGGCCGGATATGGCCGCCCACGCCCTCCCCGGCCAAAAAATCCCTATCCAGTTGATTGCCGTCGTTGGCGGCTATCTCCGCCACCAGGTCGATGCGGGGGCAGCCCACCACATGGACAGTATCCGGGTCCTCGCCCATTTTTATTATGCGCTCGCCGGCCAGGCGGTTGGCGGGAAAGTGCAGATGGGCCATCTTGGTCACGGCATGACGAATGGACTCGTCAATGGTGCCGGTAACCTCGCCTCCCATGGTGTGGGCAAGGGGGATGTTCATATAGGCGGCGGCAATGGCAGTGGCCATGGTCTCGAAACGGTCGCCCACGGTCACCACGGCGTCGGGCTTCAGGCGGTCGAAGATGGTGGGCAGCTCCAACAGGCCCAGGCCGGTGGACTTGGCCATGGTGACCGGGGTCTCACCCTCAATGATCATGTTCACCTTGGCATCGGCCTTGAAGCCGTCTGCTTCGATAACCTCCACCACCGAGCCATAGCGGTCCAAAAGGGCGGCAGCCCCCACCACCAGTTGGAGTTCCAATTGGGGATGGGCGGTTACTGCCCGCATCACGCTTTTTATACTGGAATAATTGGCCCGCGAGCCAACCACTACACAAATTTTAGTAGGCAACCAAAACCTCCACCTCAGCTAGGTAATGCAATTTCATCGGCCATTCCTAATGAGGGCATTCTGGCAAGTTATCAGAACCATGCCGGCCTTACCAGGGGGTCAGAACTTATGTCAAGGCGCCGTCACTCTATGTCTTGGTCTTCCAGAACCTTTTCCGCGGGTATGTCCCTGGCCGCCTTTTTGCCGATCACTTCCTGGTAGCGGGCGGCGGGGATGCCGGTGCCCGGTTTTTTTATCCCGATGACCTCTGGGGTCAGCATTTGGCCTTTTGAAATATCTACAAGTGAAACCAGGCTTTTTTCAAAGATGCGCTTCATCTCCGAAAAACGCGCCACCTGGGCCTTGTCCACGGAATGATGGAGCATTGCCTCCACCGCCCTTATCCCGGAAACCATTTCCCTAAAATCCTGGGGCTCCAGGGAGTGTTTGGCATCACTGCCATACATCAGGCGGCTGAAGGTGAAGTGTTTCTCTATGATGGTTGCGCCCAGGGCGGCGGCTGCCAAGGGCGCGAAGATAGTCAGGGTATGGTCTGAGAGCCCCACCGGAAGGCCATAGCGTTCCTTCATCTGAAGCATTACGTTCAGCCCCACCTGCTCATAGGGGCAGGGGTATTCCGAGGTGCATTGGAGAATAGACAAGCGGTCGTGCTGCTTGCGTACAGTCTCCACCGCCTGGTCCAGTTCCTCCCAGGAACTCATACCCGAAGAAAGGATCACCGGCTTTTTGGTCTGGGCCACCAGCTCCAGCAAGGGCAGATTGGTGACCTCCCCCGAGGGGATCTTATAGCGCTCTATTCCCAATTCTTCCAGAATTTCAACGGCTTCCATGGAAAAAGGCGAAGAAAGGAATTCCACGCCCCGCTCCTCGCAATGGTCTTTCAGTTGCTGCCATTGGGCCAGGCTGAAGGCGGTGCGCTGGAAATATTGATAGCGGGGCTCTCCCTTGAAGTAGGGGGGCATGGGGGCGTCTCTTAGGGTCTCGGCGCTGGCGATATGGGCCTGGAATTTAACCAGATCAGCCCCGCAGCTGCTGGCAGCGTCAATCAGGGCCAGGGCGTTGCCCAGGCTTCCATCGTGCACGGACCCCACTTCGGCAATTATGGTTATTTTCGCCGCCATAAGATCCTCGCTGAAGGTGTTCGGCTCACGCTCCACCTTTGTGTCCCACTTGTTGCCACACTAAGTCAATGATCCTTTGCCTGGCAAGGCCGTCAAAGGGAGCAACTTCCGGGGCTGTTTTTAGAGCCTGCTCAACCTGGTTCTGATAATAAACCTGGTCAATTGCCAAGTTATGCAGGGCGGGGCTTAACTTTTCACGATTGCTGACGATCTTCACCCCCCCCAGGCTATCGTACACACTGTAGTCAAAACCATAGAAATCAACCACCAATGTGGGGATGCCCAATAGTACTGCCCAGCGTACCGTACTGGAAAAGGTGGCCACAAAGATATCACCTGCCGGCAATATCGTGCTCAGTGGTTCAAAGGCAACGCGCACATTAGGTTTTTCTTCAAATTTCAAATAGGCTTCAGGTTGTGATTTGGGATGCAATGACAGCAACACATTGAGACCCGTACCTGCCAGGCTATTAACCAGAAAATCCATCTCCTTCCAGTGGGTTTCCCAGTCAAATACGTGGTGTTCCGCCAACTGGGGCACGGCGCAGATCAGCAATTTTTTTTGGGAATCAAAGCCATAGCCAAGGTTCAGTTTTTCTGTCAGCTTGTCTTTTTCCCGGGCGGAATCGAACAGCGTGTCCAAGGAGGGTTGGCCTACCACCGCCAGTTTGCTGGGGTCCATTCCTCCTTTGATATAACGCTGAAGGTCGCCTTCGCCGGTGAGCGCCACTTTATCGCTGAGGCCTCCCCCTACACACCAGGGATCTTCAGAAAGCATCATCATAAAGTGAAGGGCCATGGTGGGGTGGGCCTGATAGAAAAGATAGGGGCCCGCCTGGGACATGAATACCTGGAGGGGGAGCCTACGGGCGATCCATTTTTTGAGGAAGCGGTCGCGCGGAGCATTCAGATCAAAACCAGGGTGTCCATCTCTGGTGGGCACCAGTTCATCTCTGCAATGCGACACAGCATAACAGACTAAAAGAATGAAGCATTTTCGGATCTTGGCCTCCTTTAGGATGGCCGCCAAGAATCCGGCCCGGCGGTCGTCTCCCACCAACAATGCCTGGGGATTTATTTGTGCCAGGATTTGCCGGGCCCGTAGGCGGTGGCGAGAGAGATCATTCATTATTTCCAGGATATGAATCCAGCGGTGCACAAACCGGCCCCGGATCTTCATTCTGCGCAAAAGGGCCCAAAGCCAAACGGCCCATGCAGGCATCGAGAGGGAATCTGATTTGGCAGGCCAGGGAACCTGGTCAATGCAAAATATCTCGATTCCAGGACCGCACAGCTCCCGCGCCTTGCCTTTATTTTCTGTTGATCTGATTAAAATTATTGGCTGCAGGCGCTGGTCAGCGGCCATGGCGCGGGCCAGAAGGGACATGGTCTCCAGGATGGCCGGCTCGATGGCCACCAGCAACACTTTGCAACCAGGTTTATCGGCGTCTTGTTGCATCACAACCTTAGCGCCCGGGCCTCCCGGCGGACGGCCATGGGAAATAAAGTCAGGGCCCGTCCATTACTGAACCGCATCCAGACCCGGGAGGAGTATGATAATGCTGTCAAATTACCTCTCCAGCGCCCTTAAGGGCGGATTGTGGAAACATATCATTATTGACCTTGCCGTGAAAGGCCGGTTTGGGTAATTTGCATACGCATATGATTGATCCGGTGATTCTTTGAGATTAGCTCTAAAGGAGAAAGTCCTTGCTTTGGGCCGCCCTAAACGACTTATTTCAACGGCTGGTAACCTTTGACAAGTTGCAGCAACGCCGTGACCTGGCCCGGCACCTGGCCCAGGCCGGCCTGAGCCGGGGCGCCAAGGTGCTGGACTTCGGCTGCGGCACCGGGCTGTTTGCCCGAGTGTTCTTGCGGCGGGGCTTGGAATACTGGGGCTATGATATAGACCCCAGACTCCTGCAATATGCCCGGCGGCTTTATCCCAGGGCCCGTTTCACCTCCTCCCGCGAACAACTAAAAGCCCAGGCCCCCTTTGACCTCATATTGGCCAATTGTTGTTTTCATCACATCGATGAACAGACTTTAACCCAGGAACTTAAGGGCCTGGCCGGGCTTTTGGCGCCAAATGGCGTGTTTTTACTTTTGGATCTTTTCGAGGAAGGCCCGGGAAAAAGCGGGTTGCGCAGGCTGTTTTTATCCATGGAACGGGGGGCATTTATCCGGACCATACCCGAGATACACCGGCTGCTTGAAGCAAGTTTTGACATAGAGGCCTCTGTCATCCAGCCTTGCCCGCTGCTGCCCGGGTCCTGCAAGTTCAATCCTGTGGCCAGCAACCTGCTGGTGGTGCGCTGCCGCAAAAAGGCTTGATAGAAGCTGGGCAGGAGTTAGCCGGTGTCGCCGGGCGGGGATTGGTTCTCCCCGCGTTCCTGCAGATTGACGGCAGCCGTGCTTTTGGGTTTGCCGATCACAATGTAGGTCAGGGTGCTCAGGATGGAGACCAGAAAAGAGACCGCCCTGAATCCCAGGAAGATGGAGGCATATCCCTGGCTGGAATGGGCGGGGTGAACCAAAAGGCTCAACTGCGCAAAGGCGGCCTCTCCCACCCCCAAGCCGCCGGGAGTAATGGGGAGCACGTTGGCCAGGGCGGCAAAGGACACTATAAAGGCGTAGTCTTGTACCTGTAGGACCTGATTGCCCATGGCCCTCCCCACCAGAATAACCGAGGTTACCGTGAAGATCTGGCTCACGATGGAGATGCCCCAGCAGGCCAATAGCGGCCCGGGCCGGTCCCGGTAGACGACCACCGCCTCCCACAGACGCACCAAAGTCCTTTTAAACAGGTTTTTTTCCTGCCATTTGCGTTTTAGCAAAAATCTGTTTAGGGCCCGGGAGCAGAACAGGGCCAGAATGAGCAGGGCCGCCCCGCCGGCAAACAAGGCCAGGGCCGTAAGGGACAACGCCTGCAGAACCGGGCTGCCCATGATCTGTTCATAGCGCCAGGGAATAAAAACCAAGGCAATGGTAAACAGGCTGATCAGGCTGAGGTAGCGGTCCACCACTACGGTGAGCATGGCCGGAGCCCGCTGCCCCTTGGCCCAGACCGCCAAACAGGCCAGGCGCACCGCATCTCCGCCGGCGCCTCCGGGAAGGAAAAAATTACTGAAAAAGCTCAGGCACCATATATAAAGGGCAGAGGCAAAGGTGATGTTCACCCCCAACCCCCGCAGCAGGACGAACCAGCGCAGGCATAGCAGGGGCAAAGATATGAGTATGCACATCGCAGCCCCGGCCAGAGGCCAAGGGTTTTCAAGCGCAGCTCCCAAGTCTTGGAAACGGATAAGGTCCAGACGATAGAGAAGGAACAGGATTACAGCTGCGGCCGCTAATTTGACCGCAATCAGTAAGGGCCTTCGCTTCTGGGCGGCTGCCGGGAGCTTGTCTCCCAACTCTGAGGGGATCAGTCTCAACTGGCCTGCCTTTTCACCTGTGCTAATAATTTTTTCTTAACAGCCGGGCGGTTTCTTTTGACAAAGCGGTATAGAGGTTAGCCCAAAACCAGGTCTGGCGCAATCCACGGTTTTTGCCTGTCACCCGGCAGGGGTTGGTCCCAAACCGCTAAAGGTGTATGATCACGGCGTTTGTGTTTGCAACCTGAACAAGAAGGCCCCTTTCATGTGCGGCATCTGCGGTTTCACCGGCCCGGGCGATAAGGCCACTCTGGAAAAGATGAACAACACCCTGGTGCACCGGGGTCCGGATGATCAGGGGTATTTTTGCAACGCGTCGGTAAACTTGGCCATGCGGCGCTTGTCCATCGTGGACTTGGAAGGCGGCCAGCAACCGATCTGCAACGAGGATCAAAGCATCTGGACGGTTTTCAACGGAGAGATATACAACCACCTTGAACTCAGGCAAAAGCTGGAAAAAGCAGGCCACAAGTTCAGCACTGACCATAGCGACACCGAAACCGTTGTCCACCTTTACGAGGAATACGGCGATCTCTGGCCGCACCTGGGCCAGGTCAACGGCATGTTCGGCCTGGCGCTCTGGGACCAAAGCCGCCGCAGGCTTTTGCTCTACCGGGACCGCATCGGCAAAAAGCCCCTCTATTGGACCCAGGTTAAAGGCCGCGTGCTCTTTGCCTCCGAAATCAAGGCGCTATTGGCCCACCCCGATGTCCCCCGGGAGCTTAATTATCCGGCCCTGTATCATTTTTTCAGCCTGAAGAATGTCAGCGCCCCCCAGACGGCCTATAAGGGAATCCAGCAGCTTATGCCAGGGCAATACCTGGTCTGGGAGGACGGTGAAGTCAGCCTGGATTTTTATTGGCGGCTTGATTTCAGCGATCCCTTGAGGGGCATCGATCCCCAGGAAGCGGCCCAGGAACTGCTCTTTTTGCTGGAAGACGCGGTGCGCCTGCGCATGGACTGCGACGCGCCTTACGGTGCCTACCTCTCCGGCGGCGTGGACTCCAGCTCAGTGGTGACCCTGATGTGCCGTCACCAGTCCCAGCCGGTCACCACCTTCTGCCTGGGCTACTCCGAAGACGCTAAGGGGCAATTTGAGGGCAAGGCCCAGGACATCGAGTACTCCCGGCTCATGTCCCAGCGCCTGGGCACAGCCCACCACGAATATATTCTCTCCTCCCCTGAGTTTGCCCAGCGCCTGCCCCAGGTCATGCAGGCCTTTGACGAGCCCTTTTCCGGAACCATCTCCACCTTTTATTTGAGCATCCTCATTCACCAGCACGTAAAGGTGGCCCTTTCCGGGGACGGGGCCGACGAGTTATTCGGCTCTTATCTGGCCCACCGCCTGGCCTGGCCCCTGCACCATTATCTGAGTTTAGGCCTGCAAGGCTCTGCCGGCCTGGACCAACTGACCGAAGAACAAAGGAAAAAGCTGGCACCCTTTGACACGCCGGAGCAGTTTGCCTTCCTGGCTAGTCTGGCCTCACCGGATCAGGCGGACTGGCGCATGCGCCTGGCTGTATTTGACGAAGAGCAGAAACAAAGGCTTCTTCGCCCGGATTTTATTAGCACCGCCGGAGCGCCTGATAGCGGGAGTTTTTACCGCAACTTGGTCGGTTTGGGCACAGCCCGGGACCCCCTGAACCTGGTGCTGGAGGTGGATCAAAGAGAGCTCCTGGCCAACCAGGTGCTGCCCTTTATGGACCGGCTCTCCATGGCCCATTCCGTGGAGGTGCGTTCGCCGTTCTTGGACTACCGCATCATCGAGTTCGCCAACCGCCTGCCCGGGGACCTGAAGATAAGAGACGGCATCAACAAATATGTCCACAAATTGGCAGTGGATACCCTGGTGCCGCCGGATCTGACCGCCCGCCCCAAGGAGGGGTTTGTGCAGCCCATCTATTCCTGGATGCGGACCTCCTTGAAGCCATGGGTGCAGGAAACGCTGTCGCCCCCACGGCTGGGCAGTCACGGATTTTTCAACCAAAAATATATTTCTCAGCTGCTTTCAGAACACTACAATGGCAGGGCTGATCACTCGGCCCGGCTTTGGAATCTATTGTGTTTTCAGGTATGGTATGACTCGGTTGTACAGGGAGATGCTGGCTGATTTTGCAATCCATCCCTTTGGGTTATCCGGAGGCTATGGTGCAGCTAAAAGGCAGTAAGGTGATTCTCAGGCCCCTGGACCGGGAGGACCTGGAGCGTTCCCGGCAGTGGGTCACCGACTCTGACACGGCCAGAGGGCTTTTGCGCACCCTGCCCGTGACCCAGCCGGAGCAGGAGCGCTGGTTCGAACGGATCAGCACCGACTCCACCAGGATGGTCTGGGCCATCCAGGCGGATGGGGAGCACGTGGGCAACACCGGCCTGTACTATATTGACTTGCTCCACCGTCGGGCCGAGGCCTGGTTTCTCATCGGCTCCCCGGAGCGCCGGGGCCAGGGATTGGGAAAAGAGGCGGCGGAACTCCTCCTGCAATATGCCTTCCAGGGGCTGGGGCTGAACAAGGTCTATCTGCATGTGGGCAAGGACAATATTCCCGCCATCCGGCTCTACCAGGGATTGGGTTTTGTCCAAGAGGGCGAGCTGGTTCAGGAATATTTCATACAGGGAAGCTACCTGGATGTCTTGCGCATGCGTATTCTGGCCTCGGAATGGCACCACAGGCATAAGGAAGCGCAAAACTGAGCATGGGCTTTAGTCAAGAGCAAAAGGATTTTCTCACCGAGGTGGAGCAGGGAATAGAGGATCATCTCTTTCCCCCCCAGCTGGTTATTGAAACCACCTCCCGCTGCAACATGAAGTGCCTGCATTGCTCCCACAAGGAGATGCAGCGCACCCGGGCTGATATGGACGAGGGCCTGTTCAAGAAGATCGTGGAGGAAGTGGCCCGGGAGATGCCCGACTGTGAGATATGGCCCACCTTCTACGGTGAGGCCTTGCTTTTGGGGGACAAGCTCTGGCGCCTGCTGGACTACGCCGACCGCGTGGGTTGCCGCTACCAGGTGCTCAATTCCAACGGCATCATGCTCTCCCGGCCGGGAATGATTGAGGCGGTGCTGGACTCTCCCTTGAAGAGGTTCATCCTGAGCCTGGACGGTTTCAGCAAAGAGACCTTTGAGAAGATCAGGGTGGGAGGCAACCGGGATAAGATTTTTACGGCGGTGGAAAACCTGCTTAAAGAGCGCGCCCGTAGGGGCCAGATGCACCCGGTGATTCAGTGCCAGTTCTCCATTATGGAGGAGAACCAGCACGAGGTGGAGCAGTACAGCCGGTATTGGCTGGAACGGGGCGCAGAGGTGAAGACCAGGCGCAAGCTTTCCTGGACCTCCACCGGCACCATTGAGGCGCCGGAGTTGATCAGGGGAGATGATTTCCGTATTTGCTGCCCCTGGGGCAGCAATGCCGCCGCCATCCACCAAAACGGCGACCTGGTTACCTGCGCTGTGGATTATGAAGGCAGGTTTGTGGCCGGCAATGTGGGCCAGATGAGCATTAAGGAGATATGGCAGGGTCCCCACTCCAAACTGGTCCGGGAGCCCCATCACAGGCACCAGTGGAATAAGCTGCCGGAGATATGTCAGAACTGCCCAGACTGGCAGGCGGTGGGAGCCCATTATCATGGTGACAAGGGCAAAGAAGAAGGCGCCCGGCCCTTCTGGCACCAGGAAGGAAAAGCCTAGATAAAATGGCTGCGGAAATTGAGCATACCCAAGACCAATACAACATCCGGCAGGGAGCACGCGATTTTCCTTTGATGGCGGTCTTGTCTTTTGTCTATGTGTGCAACGCTAAATGCCCCAACTGTCCCTATACCAATTCAGAGATTCGCCACGATTATTCCGATACTCCCCTTATGAGCGAAAAGACGTTTAAGCTGATTGCTGATCAATGCGGCCAGCACGGGGCCTGGCTGCGCATCTCTGGCGGCGGGGAGCCCATGCTCCATCCCCAGGCGGTGGAGCTTTTCGAGTATGCCAAGGCCAAAGGCTGCAAGATCGGGCTCATCACCAACGGCTCCCGTTTTTCCGGGGATGACATGGAGCGGCTTTTGGCCTGCGGCATTGACATGATCGAGTTCTCGGTGGATGCTGGCGATCCCCAGACCTATAAGAGGGTTAGGCCGGGCCTGGACTGGGACAGGCTGGTGCAAAACGTAAAGTCCCTTGGGCGGCTGCGTGATCAGACCGGCGCCGTGACCAAGATCATCGCCAGCGTGATCAACCAAGAGGGAGTTGACGTGGAGCAGGCGGTCGAATTCTGGGAGCCCCTGGTGGATGAGGTGCAAAAACGCAAATACCTCACCTGGGGCATAAACGAGAATCATTCCGCCGATCCCACCCCCTATCTGCCCCCCGAGGACCGGGTGCCTTGCCCGTTTTTATTCGAGCGGCTTAATATTGACTCCCGGGGCAAGGTCATGGTCTGCGGCTTTGACATCCGGGCCGTGACCAATATGGGTAACGTACACGACCAGTCCATCGCTGAAATCTGGCAAGGCAAGGGATTTGAGCACTTCCGGCAGAAACATCTGGACCGCAAAGGGGATGAGATACCCCTGTGCCGGGATTGCCCGGACTGGAAGTACCGCTCCTGGAAGCACAATTACTGGAAGATCGTGGACACCGCTGAAAAAAGGCGGCAGGCCAAGGCGGGCGGGGAGTTGATTGAAGATAGCTGATGGCTAAAAAGGTGATCGGCATTCTCCAGCCCGGGTATCTGCCTTGGCTGGGCTTTTTCGAGCAGATGCTGCACGCGGATGTGTTTGTGCTCTATGACGATGTGCAATATGACAAACACGGCTGGCGCAATCGCAATCGGATCAAGGGACCCCAGGGCTCGGTATGGCTGACTGTGCCGGTAATCACCAAAAAGCAGCAAAAGCCCAAGGTTAACCAGGTGCTCGTAAACCCCAGCCAGCCCAAGTGGCCCCAGAAGCATCTGGGGACCATCAGGCAGTACTATGCCAAGGCCCCTTATTTTGAGGATTACTTCCCGGCCCTGCAGGCAGTGCTGTTAAAACCATGGCAATTGCTGTTGGAGTTGGACCTGGAGTTGATCAATCTGCTGCGCTCGTGGCTGGGGATTGAGACCGAAATGGTTCTGGCCAGTGAGTTGGATTGCCCACACCCAGACCCTACTGGCCGCCTGGTGGCCATTTGCCGCGAACTGGGCGCTGATGTGTTTTATGAAGGCGCTTCCGGCCGGGACTACATGGACCTGTCCCAGTTTCAGGATGTGGGCATACAGGTGGTGTTTCAGGAATATCAGCCCCGGCCCTATCCCCAGCAATACGGAGAGTTTGTTCCCTTTCTGTCGGCCCTGGACCTTGTTTTAAACTGCGGGCCTGTAAGTTCAGACTATATTTCGGGAATGAAATCAGCCTTGTTTACCTGATTAATTTGCTCGGTTATGGCAATCTAGCTTTCATTGTGGAGGGGACTAAAAGTTCTTATTACAATCCACTTCTATTGATCAATTCTGCATCAGAAATTGGTGCTAACTACTAATTTTTCAGCAAATGAAAATACATTCACAATGTCCGCTCTATATGGTGCAACTTGTTATGATGTGTGGTTTAAGTTACTTTTAGCATTGTTAAAGCTTGACATTGAAGCTGCGGCGTCCTAAAAATAACTTTTGCACGTTTAGAAGCCGTTTCGTTGAAGGGGGGAAATTGATGAACGTTTTGCTTATCCACCCATCATACCTAAAAGGGGTGATTGATTACTACCCATTGGGAATAGCATACGCAGCAACTATAATTGCCAGGTGTGGACACAATGTAGAGCTAATGGATTTTAACTTAACGCCTGAAATTGATTTGTCCGAAAAAATCCAATCGGTTGAATATAGTTTAATTGGGGTCGGTGGTTTTTTACCTCAGATCAAAAGCACTATGCAAATAGTCGATGAATGTAAGTCGGGGCATCCAAATATACCTATCATACTAGGCGGACCCTTGGTTAATGGGATGACCTCCTTTTGGTTTTCAAAGACCGAGGTTGATTTCGCGATAAGTGGAGATTCAGAATGTGTGCTACCAAGACTTTTGGAAAGAATTGAAGCTAAGGACAATAACT